>JBHHXQ010000197.1:0-6793 GCA_046757105.1 Candidatus Krumholzibacteriia bacterium | reverse complement strand
GCGCGCGTGCGCGCGCGGCGACATCCTCCAACCCAGGGCCAGCGAGGCGCTCCGCCGCCGACCGGAGACCGCAGACAGAATCGTCGTGGCGTCGAGCGGCTCGTTCCAGGCGATCTCGGGCTCGAACGTCAGGGCGCGTCGCATCGACAGGCGGGCGCCGAGCGTCGCCATGCCCCAGCTCCGATCGAGCCGGCGCTCGCGCCCCGCCGGAGTCGCGTCTCGAACGCTCGCAACACCGATCTTCAGCCTGAGTCCGTGTGCGGGCTTGGGATACCACACGAGGTCCAGCCTGCCCGCATCGCGCGACGTGTCGAGGCCCCCGAGAGCCGGATCGGGATCGCGGCGGAAGCGGCTTCTCTCGGCGCCCGCGGCCAGGTGCAACGCCGCGGCGATTCGCGCGCGGCTGCCGGCGAACCACCTCTCACGCGTCCCGTCCCGCCACTCCACCTCGCCCTGCAGTCGCGCGTGGGAGGCGTGCATCGCCGCGATGATCGCGCGCGACCTCTCCATCTCGGTCCTGTCCGAAGCCGACAGCCCGGCCTGACGCAGCGCGAGATCGAAGGCGTTCAGCGCTTCCGCGTAGTGGCCGCTCTCGACCGCGGCATAGGCCCAATCTCCGAAGTAGGGGGTCGAGGAGTCGGTGGCGGAGCGGCAGAGCGCTGCGAAGATCCGGCGCGCTTCGTCGAACCTCGATTGCCGCATGCGGATCACGCCGGTCCAGTAGAGCGCTTGCGAAGGCCGCGGCTCGCGTTCCATGAGCGTCGCGAGGAGCGCCTCCGCTTGGGGAAACTGCCCGGCCTCGACGTGCAGGCGGACGAGCTCGAGCGCCGGCCACTCGGCCTCGGGGTGGGCCGCCACGGTGCGTTCGAGAACGGCGCGGGCCTGACGTCGGCGCCCCATGAGCTCGAGGACCGTCGCCGCGTCCTGGAGCACTTCCAGGCCCGCCGGATGCGACGTGTGGTCCATCTCGCTGTCGAGAAACAGGCGCAGATCGCCATCGGCGGCGAGCACGTTCCACGCCTCCGAGGCGGCACGGGTCGCAGCAACCCGATTCCCGGTGGCATTCCGCGCCCGAGCCAGGTGGATCCAGGTTCGGGACCGATGCGGGTCGATCCGTGCCGACTGCTCCAGGTACGCCGCCGCGTCGAGGGGGCGGTCGGCGGCCATGAGGATTTCTGCGGCCGTGCCCAGAATGCGCACCTTCTGCGCCGGCGTTCGGGCGTAGGCGAGACACGGCTGCACGTGCTCGAGCGCAGCGTCGATCGCACCGGCCCGTCGTGCCTCGCTCAACAGGGCGCTGTGCACCTCGAACCGCCCTGGATGGCCGTCCCGCAGCTGCTCCAGTCTGCGGATGGCCTCCTCGTGTTCGCCGAGCTCTCCGAGGAGCGTCGCGGCTTCGATTGCGGACGCCAGGCCGAGCCGTCGATCGGCCAGGTCTCGAAGCCGCCGCCGCGCCTCCCCACGCCGGCCGGTTCGAATCTCGGCGCGCACGAGGCGCAGCGCGAGGCCATGATCCGAAGGCTTGCGCTCGTGCAGCTTTTCGAGCCACGGCACCAGGTCCGCATCCCGCTTCTGGCGTTCGAGGCTCGTGACGAGGTCTTCGAGGAGCACGATCGATTCCGGGTGGTGCGTGAGGCCCTGTTCGATGACCGCGGACGCGCCGCGGTCGTCACCAGCGTGCAGCATGGAACGCGACCACTCGCGCCATGCGGTGAGATCGCCGGGGACGAGTCGCGCAATCCGCGCGTGCGCGCGGATGGACGCGGGCACCCGCCACCGAACGATGGCCAGCCCCGCGGCGGCTCGAGCCACATCGACCTCATCGGGGAACTCCACGAGCATGCGGTCCAGCCAGGCCTCCGCTTCGTCGTACCGCCCCTGGAGAAGCAGGAGGTGCGCGATCTCGAGACCGGGACCGGGGTCTCCGGCGCTGTTCGCTCGCAGGTACGACAGGTGATCCATGGCCTGCTCGAACTGGTCGGACTCGGCATAGATGCGCGCCAGGCGCGCTCGCGTGGCGCTGTCCTCCGGGTTGCGGCGCAGGTACGCCTCGAAGGCGTGGACGGCAGCGCGGAGGTTGCCGAGGCCGAGCTCCACGTCCCCGAGGCGCAGTGAGGCTTCGCGCCATTCCGTTGCGGCCAGCGCCAGCTCGCGCAGCAGATCGCGGAGCTCGCGCAGTCTCCCCGCCTCGAACCCGAGCTTCAGGACGCGCTCGCGGAGCTCCGCGTCATGCGGCCTGTCATGCATCAAGACCGCGAGCTCACCCCAGGCCCGGCCCGGCTGGCCGGTCCACATGTACAGCTGCGCCAGTTGCTGGCGCGCCGCGGCGTCCCGTGGACGTCGCGCCAGCAGCTCACGTGCGAACGGCAGGGCCTCGTCAGGGCGGCCGCTCATGACCTCGAGATCCACGAGCCGTTCGAGGTCGGGAAACTCGAGATCGCCCGTCGACCGGGATTGGTGCAGGATCTCGGCCGCACGCGCCGGGTCCCCCGCCTCGAGGTAGAGATCCGCCGCGCGCCGGATCAGCGTCAGTTGGTGCGATGTGCCGGCATGGGGTCGCGCTGCGACCAGCACCGCGGCGGCCAACCCCGACCGGCCGGCCCAGCGATGCGTCTCGACCAGCCGCTCGCGGATCGCGGAATCGTGTGGCGCCAGCGCCAGCGCCGCACCGAACCAGTACGCCGCGTCGTCGAGCCACGTCGCGCCTTCGAGGTCCCACGCACGTTCGAGTCCCGTTGCACCTTCGAGCTCCCTGGCGCCCTGCAATCCCTCGGCGTCCGCCAACCTCCCGGCGGCTTGGAATCCCCCGGCACCTTCGAGTTCTGCAGCGTGACGGAACCCGGCCGCGTCGATCTTCGCGCTCGCGACCGCGCCATGACGCCGGAGCGACAGCTCACCCAGCGTCGTACGTGGTTCCACCGCTTCGGGATCGAGCGCGGCCCAACGTCGAAGAAGGTCACGCGCAGGCTCCTCGTCGCCCAGGGCCAGCCGCAAGCGCGCGAGCTCGCTCAGACGCGCGACGTTTCCGCCCCGTCGCGCGATCTCCCGATCCAGCTGCCTCGCGGCCTCATCCTGCCTCCCATCACGGCGGAGCCACGAGCGATAGGTCTCCGACGAGGGATGCAGCAGGACGAGCACGGCCATCGTGCCCGCCAGGAGCGCCAGTCCCTGCGAGCGCCCGATGACCGCGACGCGCGCGCCCGGCGCCGTGACGACCTCGTGGCGCGGTGCCGGACGGGGCGCGCTCGGCGGATCGGGCGACAAGGGCCGCTGCCGACCGGATGCCATCGGCCGCTCAGCCATCGGTGCAACCTCGCGCCGCGACATGGCTGGTCCGCCCGGCGGGAAGACCGAGTTCGATGCTGCCTCGGGCATCGGCGCGAGCGGTCGAGCGCTGGCCGTTGATCGTCAGCTCGAGCCGTGCAGACGTTGGAAACCCGGCGAGCTTGCATCGCACGGGTCCGAGGCCCCCGAGGCTGAAGGCAACCCCCGCGTCCCGGGCGGCGACGTTCCGGGGCTCGTGGCTCGAGCGCGCGATGTAGGGTCGGCGCGGCACTTCGCGCGTGAGGTAGACGTCGGCGCGGCCTCTGCCATCGAGATGGACGTAGAGCGAGCCCTGATGATGGATGAAGCCATGCACACCACGACTGCGCTCGAGATCGACATGGAGTTCCGGTGCCTCGAACGACGACGTCGAGTCGAAACGCAGGGTCCGGCACCGTCCGGCGTTGCGCACACGCCAACCGCCGTCCGCAAGACGGTCGATGTGCGTCGCGCGAAAGTCGCGCACCGTGCGCGCGTACTCCCCGGCGAAGCGAGGGGCGACGTCCCGTGACAGAGCCCAGCGATATACATGATGCAAGGCTTCGAGGCTTTGATGGTTGTCGCCGCTGTAGAAGTGGTAGTAGATGTCGATCGGTTTCACGCGCCGTGGACTTTCCGTGGCCTCGAACGTGCCCACCACGTTCCGGAAGCCCCACTTGGGCTCCGTCCAATCGTGCGTGTAGACGTTGTCGTTCTGGTTGGGCGCGAGGATCTGGAGCCTCGAGCCCCAGGACACGGTGAGAGGTGCCACCGCGCTGTACGAGTCGAATCGCGCTCGCATGGTGGTGTCACCACCATTCATGTTCTCGAGCCCGGCCTCGTCCGCCAGACGAATGGCGGTCTCGCCGGGCTTGCAGTTTCCCGACCACAGAAGAACCTCGACCCGCTTTCCCGGTGGCAAGAGCTTCTGGATGTAGCGGACCGAGCCCCCCACCTCGCGCTCCAGGTCCAGCGTGTAGCCGGGAATCGGCATGTGGCGCTGGCCGTAGCCTTGGCTGTCCCGGGCGTCGTCCTCCCAGTAGAACGGGTGCGAGTAGGTATGGCTCGCTGCCTCCACGTACGGCAGGCGAAAGATCGAACGAGCGAGCGCTTCGAACTCACGGCTGCGTGCGGGCCAGAGTCCATCCGGGCCGACTTCCCCTTCGACGATGGACACCGTGACGGGAATGCGATAGCGCTCGAGGATCTCGTCCCGGATGACGGCACCCGCGGCGTCGTGTGGTGGAATGCTGGAGCGGTTGACGAAGCCGTCACCATCGATGTGACTCAGGAACACGCGCGAGCCGTCGAGCGTCGTCACGTCGGGCGCCGGCACCGACTCGAGAGCGAGCGCCGTCCGCAAGAACTCGAAAACATTGAGGAACCAGAAGACCTGACCGTCGGGTCTGTCGAAGTGCACGTAGGGCTCGAGCGCCAGGCCGCCGGCGGGGCCGGTGACCACGCAATCGAAGGGCATGTCGCGGGTCTTGTCGACCACACGGAAATGCACGCGGTTCTGCGGGTCGATGGACTCGATTCCCGTGTAGTAGGGAGCCGGCGTTGGCAGCGGTGCCTCGAACGACATCATCCCGGGGGTGAGGAGCTGGAGCGCCTGGTCACTCTGGATGGCGAGCTCGCTGTAGCCGATGCGCATGCCGAGGAGCGACCAGAACCGTTCCACGGAGTGCGCCGTCTGTGACCTCACCGAGGGGTCCCAGGCGGATATGCCGGGGTGGTTGAGGACGAGGACACGGATTCCTTCACGGCGGCGCTCCTCGAGCCAATCGACGAAGGTGTCGAGATGGGCAATGCGTGGCCTGTTGAAGAACAGCAGGATGCCGCGATAGCGATTGGCCAGCGGGCCGCCCGGGAGTTCGCCGTTTGCATCGACGTAGTCCACGGCCATGCCGAGCCAGTTGAGCGGCATCGCGACGAAGTGGAAGCCGAAGCTGTCGACGGCCCGCTCGCCGCCGAGCAGGATCATCACCCGGCGGGGCTCGGGAACGAGCGTCGTGGTGGAGACCTGCTCGAGGTCGACCGTCGACACATAGGGGACGAAGCCAGCGTCCCGGATGCGTTGGACCGTCTGGCGGGCGAGGATCGGGTCGTCTGCGTAGTCCAGCGCGTAGACCGCAAGCCCGGCGTTCCGGAGCGAGGACAGGCGCTCTACGAGCTTCGCCGTCTCGTCTTCGGGAACCGCAACGTACGACGCGTCCGTCGGGTCGTAGCTTCGGAACAGCGACTCGATCAGCACACCATCGATGTCCGCAAGGATCCGGTCCAGGACGGCGAACCCCCTGTTGGCGATGATGCGTGCCTCGGGCCAGGCTGCACGCAGCGCCTCGACCAACTCGACCAGACCGTCCCGGTATGCTCGGACGCGTTCGGGGTCGTGCGCGGCCAGCGCATCCACGGCATCCATCGTGTCGAGGAAGAGCCCGCGAAACCCGCGCGCACGGATCTCGGGGAGCCGCTCATGGATCAGATGACGCCGCCAGGCGGGGTCCGAGAGGTCCATGACCCAGCTCCCCCAGGCGGTGTTCTCGGTGACCTTGAAGCGGCGGAGCGAATCGCGATCGGGGTGGTGGGGACCGACTTCGCCGACGCTCAGGTAGCCGAGGATCTCGGTGCGCGCGCTTCGAATCTCCCGGTCGGTGAGGTCGACGCGCGGATCGAGGACCGCCAGATCGAACGCCTCGATGCGCGCGAGGTCGACGGACCTGCCGTAGCACACGACGAAATCACGTGGTTGTGGCGCGCAGGCCGCCGGGCGCCCGCGCGGCACGGGGCTCGCTGCCGCGGGCATAGCGTCACACTTCGACGCCGGAGGAGCGAGAACGAGAAGCAGGTGCAGCAGTGGCACGACGCCGCGCGGAGGCCGGCGGCCCACCATGGCAGGACTCCAGGATGGCGCCCCTGTGAATACAATTGTAGTGGCTCCCGTCGAGCGTTTCAGGGCCCAAGTGCCTCCAAGACGGCTCGAGGCGAGAGGTGCTTCCCGGGTTTCCTGCTTGTCGGAGGATTTTCGCGACGGCGGACGCCGGCAGCCAGCGTCGCGTGTTCAGCCTGTGGATCCTTCATCAGCGCATGGCGACGCCGGAAGCTGGCGAAGCAAGGCCCTGGCCTCCACGGCGCTCACCGCACCGGCTCGGCGCCGATGCCGAAACCCAGGCTCGCTCCACTCCTGCTGCCCCGCGCCTGCGGCCCTGGGGAGATCCCATGTGATCACACCGCGACGGGTTCCATCCCGCGAGTGCACGAATGTAGTCCGGGTCGGAGTGGAACCGGGTCAGGTCCTGGATCGGGCTTCTCGCGCTCGGCAGGTGTCTACGCCGTTGACGGTTGGTGTCGACACCGTTGTCACCTCGCCCCACCCGGCTCCGAAAAGTCGAGGCACCGTCCGCCTTTTTCCAACCCAACTGCCTGGCATTTCATTTGCGCAATGAGATTGGAATGCCGAGAGCATTGCCTCTCGCCCGACGCCGATGAC
>JBHHXQ010000196.1:0-6803 GCA_046757105.1 Candidatus Krumholzibacteriia bacterium | reverse complement strand
CCGTGAGACGAACGTACCTCCGCGCTCTTGTCGGATTGGCGCTCGCACTCCAGTGCGCCGCGTGCGCCCCGGTGCTGCCACTGCGCAGCAAGCCGGGAGGCGCGGCGCGCTGGGCCTACGCGCTCGCCCGGCCCGCGGCGTTCACCTGGGCCCGGGACGCCGCACTGTGCCGTGTCGCCGGTGTCGGGGTCGGCAGCGAGGGTTGGCTCCCGGATCGAGGCGGCGCCTGGATTCTCACCTACTGGAGCCCCGCGAAGACCAGCCTGCTCGAGGTGAGCGTCGACTCGGACGGCAACCCGACGACCCGGGAGATCGACGACAGCCCGGCGCGCGGGCACACGCTGCCGAGGGACTGGGAAGATAGCCCGCGGGTCTGGGCCTCGACCAGCCGGCACCAGCGGGGTGTGCCGATCAACACGTTCGACGTCGAGCTCGCCCACGATGCCGAGCCCGAGCGTTATCCCGGACAGCCGGTGTGGCGGATCCGCTTCTATCTGCAACCCTCCGGCTTCGAGACCCACGTCGTGAGCCCGCAGGCCGAGTGGCTCGCGCAGTACTGACGCCGTGGTCACAGGGAAACGCGAAGACAGAAGACGCCCCGGTCATCCGGGGCGTCCGCGGCAGGAGTCTCGAGCTTCCTTTGAACCAGGCCGAGCGCTCGACCAGCTGCTCGGCGTCCTACTGGGCGTACTCGGCCAGCATCGTGCTTTCGGGGGAGTTGCGCAGGCGCCAGATGGCACGGTCACGGATCTGACGGACACGCTCGCGCGTCAGCTTGTACACCCTGCCGATCTCTTCGAGCGTGTGCGGGTCTTTTCCACCGAGACCGAAGTAGCGCATCAGGATGTCTTCCTCACGCGCGTTCAGCGACGACAGGGCCTGCTGGATGTCCTCCTTGCGCGTCAGCTCGAGGGCCGAGTCTTCCGGCCCGATGGTGGTCTCGTCCGTCAACGTGTCCACATGGAAGTCGTGGTCGCGGCCCTCCGCTGGCTCGTCGATGGAGAACCGCCTGGTCGGCATGCTGAGAACCTGCTCCACTTCCTCCGTCTTCATGTCCAGGTACGCCGCCACCTCGCCCGGCTGCGGATCACGGCCGAGCTGCTGGCTCAGGCGCTGCGAAGCCTTCGTCACCTTGGTCAGGCGCGTCGACTTGTTCAGCGGCAGCCGCACCGTGCGAGAGTGCTCGGCCATGTACTGCAGGATGGCCTGGCGCACCCACCACACCGCGTAGGAGATGAAACGGTAGCCGCGGTCGACGTCGAAACGCTTCGCGGCGCGAATCAGCCCGAGATTGCCTTCGTTGATGAGATCTTCGAACGGTACGCCGCTCTTGGAGTACTGCTTGGCGACCGAGACGACGAAACGGAGATTGCGGCGCACCAGCTCGTTCAAGGCTGCTGCATCCCCGTCCTTCACCTGTCGCGCGAGCGCTCTCTCTTCCTCGGGCGTCAGAAGGGGGATGGTGCGGACCTCCCTCAGGTACATGCCGAGGGTGTCGTCGGCCGGGCTCTTTGCTGGCGACTTCATCGTTCTAACCCCTTGTCTCCACATCGCTTCTTGATCTATCCCCTCGACTAGCAATAGCCGTTCCGACTCGACCTCCCCGGCAGCATGAATCTCCCTTGGGGGCTTCTCCTGCCGCTCTTCCTCTTGATACATCGACGAAGCAGGGGGAATTCCCGCTTCAGACACATCTCAGAACGTGCAACTTGAATCCAGACCTGGCCAGACGGGATCCGAGTCCGACGGACTCCCTCACCCCCCTGCCTTCTACTGTCAGATTTGGCAGCCTGAGAATGACAATATGACAGCAAGCTCTGCCAGTTCTGATGGACATGCAGACGTCCAGCGTATCTCCAGGCTACACAGTGGTGTTGCTCCCGAGGCAGCCCCGTCGTCCGATCTGGCGCTCGAAGGATCGGGGTCGGGCGCAGCCGCGGAGATTCGCCCGTAGCAGGACCGGCAGGAGCGAACGCAGCCGAACCTCACGCGAGTGCCAGGTGCGGTCTCGAAGCTCTGGTGGGCCCGGGGGACCACGGCCAGCTGCCTTCTCGGAACGCCTTCCGGTGGTGGCCAGGCGTGATCGCTGTCCCGTGGAGTGGCGCGCCTGCAGACGGCGGACACGTGAACCGGCGAACGGAGATCCTTCAGGATTGCGGCGGCACCAGCTGGACCTGCAGCTCGGAATCGTCCTCGGTGACGACGCCGCTGATGCATCGAGATTCCTTGGCAGGGTCCTCGGTCACCCAGGCGAGCGACAGTGTGATGTTGTCGCCACCGCCGCCCTGCTTGGCGTCCTCGATGAGCGTCTCCACCTGTTCGTCCGCAGTCTTGCCGGACCCGAGGACCTCGACGATGCGATTCTCTTTCACGTAGTTGTGCAGGCCATCGGTGCAGAGGAGGTAGATCTCGTCTTTCTGCGCCGGCGTGATGGTGAAATCGACCTCGAGCTCGTCCCCCACGCCCATGGCACGCGTGAGGATGTTCCGCATCCCGGCCAGGTGCGCGTACTCGGGGTGTGTGGCGACAACGCTGTGATCGTTGGTGACCTGGGTCAGCCGGCCACCCTTGAAGGAGTAGACGCGACTGTCGCCGACGTGCGCAACGCAGAGCACACCGCCCTGCTCCTGCATCGCCACCAGCGTCGTGCCCATGCCCTGGTACTCGGGATACCGCCTGCCGTACTCGCGCAGCTTGCGGTCGGCCACGAAGACTCCGTGGAGCAGAGCAATGAAGGGAAGGATCTCCTGGGCGTTCTCGGATTCGAGCGCCACGTCGCCATCGAACCCTTCGACGACCATGCGCTGCACCTCTTCCGCTGCCATCTTGCTGGCCACGTCGCCACCTGGATGTCCGCCCATGCCGTCACAAAGGACGACGAGATCGTGCGAGTTCGCAACGACGAAGTAGTCCTCGTTTCGCTTGCGAACCAGGCCCACGTCCGTTTTGGCAACCACATGCATGGGTTTTTTCCCTTCGGCGAGGGCCGCCTCAGGAGCGACGGATCTCGATCCCAGCGTAGTGCACCGGACCCGGCAGCGGCGGATGGAGCTTCTTGACGCGAATCACCAGGGCGTCGAACTGCACCGCATGCCGGAGCTCCTCTTCGAGCCTGCCAGCAAACCGCTCCAGAAGAGCGAACTCCTCTTCTCCGGCCAGTCCCTGGACCAGCTCAAAGACCTGGGCGTAGTCGAGCGTGTCGTGCAGGTCGTCGGTGCGCGCCGGGCGCGACAGGTCGCGCTCCAGCTCGACGTCGACGAGGCAGTCCTGCGGGCTCAGTCGTTCCTCCGGCGAAGCCCCTACCCGCACCCGGCACCGTATACCGCTCAAGATGATCCGGTCCATGCAGCCCCTAGTGCTCCCTGCCTGAGGACAAGACTACCATTCTATGCGGGTGACCCCGACATGTCTAGCCAAACCACGCCGGCCCTCTGGACTGAACTCCTTTGACCACAATCAGATAGGGCCTTCGCCCGGCCTCGGGGCAGCCCCGGACATCGCCGCCTGCCCCGACCCGGCCTCCCACGGGGGCCTGCAAGCACCAAACCTCCGGGTCCCCGGTGCCCTGCGGGACTCTGCGAGCCTCGTGCGAGAGGTCGGATCGGCTCTTCGAGGGGACGCCCAGGCGACCTTCGGCTTCGTCCTGGGGTCGAATGACGAGGGATGGCTTCCGCCACGCGCCCCCGCAGGTTATCATTATCATCAGAAGTGCTGCTACGACGAAGGCACCGCTCGCAACGAAGGTTCCGGTGCGACGTCTCTGCAACCCGCCCGACTCCCCTGCCGCCCTTCTTTCGAGCACCTTCTGTCCTTCCTGACCATATCGCGTGTGTGCATGTCCGCAAGGGGGGGTCATCATGCAACGCGTTCTCGGGATCGTATGGGTGCGGTCTTGCGCCTTTCTGTGGACGGTCCTCTGCTCCACGACGGCCCTGGCCGCCGCTCCGACCACGCCTCACCACGAGCTGACGACGACGTTCGTCGATGTCGACGACACGGCGCGCGGGGCCCGGGTCGCCAAGACGGCGTCGGACACCATCTGGATCGCCGACTGGACCTTCGACGATGGAAGCCCGTGCAACGACGCCGGCTGGGAGAAGTTCGACGTCTTCGCCCCGCAGGACAGCACGATCTACTGGCACGTGGGCGCCGACTTCTCGGGAACCGGCGGCATCAGCGGCCAGGCGGCCATTCTGTCGAACCATGACCTCTGCTGGGTGCTCCCGGACGGCTATGGGAACGACTGGTACCAGGCCATCCGGATCTCGTACGGCGGCAGGACGCTGCTTTCCTTCGACTACCTTCTGGACTCGGAAGCCGGCTTCGACTTCCTGCAGGTCGAAGTCGATTCGGCATGCGTGCCTCCAGGCCAGTCGAGTGGGGGTTGTGTCGACCCGCCGTGCGGCGGCCCGGTTGTGCTGTTCGCGGACAGTGGCTTCGACACGGCCGGGAACGTGGATGCTCTTCCGCTGCCGGATTTCGACACGCCGGCCGACACACACTGTGTGTACATCGCGTTCTTCTCGGATGACGCCTGGTCCCCGGAGGATGGGCTGCAATCGACGACGCTCGGCGTCGCGGCGGTCATCGACAACGTCGTGCTCGCGGATGCGGGCGATCCGCTGTCGCCGGCCACCATCACGTTCAGCGAGGACTTCGAAGGGACGCTGAACCCGAACGTCTCGTTCCAGGTCCGGATCTGGCCGTTCCTCGATTCGGCTGGCCAGTGGGCGCGGCTCTTCCCGCACCCGACCGACACCGACGTGTGCACGGAGAACACCACCTGCTCGTGGGTCTTCTTCGACCCCGGTTTCCAGTGCCGGGACAGTGAGTTCTTGCCTCCGTGCGTGCGGCCCTGGATCGACAACGTCATCGTCAGCCCCTGGGTGAGCCTGGCGTCGACTGCGGGAGCGTCCGGGACGGTGCTCTCCTTCCGCGAGTTCCCCGGCCAGCCATGGAGCCGCATCACCCGCAGCTGGTCCGTGCGCGGGAAGCTCCGCATCGAGAACACGGACACCCCCGCGCCCGGAGACTCCGTCGACTGCCCCACGCCCTGGGGGCACACCTCCTCCTGGGCGTCGCTCGGCGATCTCACCTGGCTCACGCGCATCCACGACGTGGAGACCGAGTTCGATCCGGCCTCGGTCGAGATCCAGGTGCGTTTCCGGGTCTCGGACTGGCTGTGGATCGTCCCTACGGAACCTCCGTTCATCTCCGGACCCGGCCCGTTCATCGACCGCGTGCGCATCGGGCGCCGCTTCCTGGATGGACCCGTGATCAGCGAGGGCATCGACAGCCGCACGCAGGCGCAGGACGCCTTCCCGACCGAGATCCATCCGCTCGTGCCACCGGTTCTGGGCGAGCACCACCGGCCGACCACGGACCGCTTCGGAACGGCCGCGTTCTCGCGTGGCGACAACCTCGGACGGATGTCGCCCGTCCTGATCACCGGCGACTCGATCTCGGTCGAGGTGGTGGACGCACGCGGCGCGGGCGGCATCACGAGCGTCGAGTGGTACGGCGCGATCGTCGCGGGACCGCATGCCGGCAAGGCCCCGCCGCCGTGGACGGTCGGCGCGAACGGCTTCTTCGTGGTTCCGGCCGACAGCGCCCGCGATCCGAGCGGCTCGGTCGTCGAGAACCACTGGTTCGTCGATCTGGACGACGACTACTTCCGCGGCGGCGACGCCCTGCGCTACTTCTGGCTCGCGACCGACGCCGAGGGCGGCGTCACGTCCGATCCGGAGGGCCTGGCCGGCGCTCCGGCATCCGTGGACGCGGCACAGGCGGCGACCGGCGGCCTCCTCGAGGTGAACGTCCTGCCGGCGATCGATTGGGACCCGGCGTACCTGGCGCGCGTTGCCGCGGATCCGCACGGCAAGCTCGAGCCCACACCGGAGGAGCTCGCGAACTCCACGCAGGCCAACTGCCTCCTGTACGCCCAGATGGTCAACCCGCGCCGGCGGAGCGGCCTGGCGGCGTGTTCGACCTCGTCGGGGGCGGAGTGCGGGGCACACCGCACCTCGTTCATGCACACGCTCGCGACCCTGGGCTACCACGGTCACTTCGACGTGTACGACGTCCAGGGGTACGGCAACACGAACAACCAGCTCGCCGGCCGGGCGACGGTGGAGCAGGCGACGGGTTACAGCCTGCTCGTCTACGACGCGGGCAACGCCAGGCCCGGCTCCCCCATCATGCCGGATGGAAGCGACCTCGACACGGAGCTGATCGATCAAGCGACGTGGTTCCGGAGCTGGCTGGCGCAGGCGGCCGCGAGCCAGGCAGGCAGTGCGACGCTGTGGATTCTCGGTTCCGACGTCGTGCAGGAGAAGCCCGCGAACGCCCTCTACACGGCGTCCATGGGTGTCGTGTTCGTCAGCGGCAACCAGGGTCTGAACAGCAATCCGGATGTCGCGGGCCAGGCCCCGATGACGTTCTCGAACGGGAACACGGCGGACTTCGCGGGTGACTCGTACAGTCTGAACGGCGGTTGTCCGACGATCCGCTCCTACGACGCGCTCGCCTCGTCGGGCGCGGCCGTCGAGACCCACAACTACCGGGATCCCGCGTCGGGTGCGCTGGGCGGCGCCGCGTTCGTCATGAACTCGAATCCCGCCGAGGACTGGAACACGATCCTGCAGTCGCACGCATGGAGCGACATCCGTGACCCGATGTCGGGACCGTCGAGCCCGACACCCGAGGCGCTCCTGATGCAGAAGATCCTCGGTTCCGTGCTGCTGGCCGCGTGCCAGCAGACGCCCGACCCGCCGAGCATCGCGCGGTCGATGGTTCGCGGGCGT
>JBHHXQ010000195.1:0-6832 GCA_046757105.1 Candidatus Krumholzibacteriia bacterium | reverse complement strand
GGCTTCACTGCGCTTCGCGCGCGTCTGGGGGAGCGGCAAGTTCGAGGGTCAGACGGTCCACCACGACCACGGGCTCGCCGACCGCGACGTCGTCGAGATCCACACGTGAGAGCGTCTGGCTCGAGGATCTCGCTCGCTGGGCTCAGCCGATCTTCAGGACGACCTTGCCGACGACCTGTCTGTGCTCCAGGAGCTCGTGCGCTCGCGCGACCTCGTCGAGCGGCAGGACGCGATCCACGATCGGTCGCAGCTCGCCTCTGGCGATCAGCGACAGGATGCGCAGCAGCTCCGACTTGCTTCCCATCGTCGACCCCAGGAGCGACAGGTTCTTGAAGAACAAGGAGCGCAGGTTGGTGGTGACCTCGTGGCCGGAGGTCGCGCCGCACACCACCAGCCGGCCGCCGCGCGCCAGGCTGCGGATGTTGCCCTCCCACGTATCCGTCCCCACGTGGTCCAGGATGACGTCGACGCCGCGCTTGCCCGTGATCGCGCGAACTTCCTGGGCGAAGTCGGTTTCGCGATAGAGGATCACATGCGCGACGCCGAGCTCGCGCACGCGCTCGGCCTTCTCGGGGCTTCCCACCGTGGTGATGACGCGCGCTCCGTGCAAGCGCGCGATCTCGATCGCCGCCGTTCCGACGCCGCTCGCACCCGCGTGCACGACGACGTCGTCGCCGGGCTGGATGCGCCCGCGCGCCACGGCCATGTGCCAGGCGGTGAGGAACGCGAGCGGGAATGCGGCCGCCCCCTCGAAGCCGAGCTTCTCCGGGATCGGCATGAGGTTGGCGCGCGGCACCGCGAGGTACTGTGCGTTCGTGCCGTGGCGACTCTCGCCCAGGATGCCGTAGTCCGGGCAGAGGTTGTCGTCGCCGCCCAGGCAGCTGGCGCAATGCCCGCACGACAGACCCGGCTGCAGCGCCACGCGCGTCCCCGGCTCGACGTCACGGACGCCCGGGCCTGGCGCCGCCACGACGCCGGCGCCATCGCACCCCGGAATGAGCGGCAGCGGAAAGCGAACCCCCGGAATGCCACGGCGCACCCAGACGTCCAGGTGGTTGACGGCCGCGGCGCGCATCTGCACCAGAACCTCGCCGGGTCCGGGAGCCGGCTTGTCGATCTCGCGCAGCTCGAGCTTCTCGGTGCCGCCATGCTCGGTAACGACGACCGCTTTCATTCGGCCCTCCGTGTTCGAGTGCACCGCGCCGGCTCAGGCCCCACCCTCGCCATGCTCCCCGGAGCCGGCCCGCCGGCCCGCGAAGAACGCGAGAGCATTCTCGCGCAGAATGCGCCGCTTGTTCGCCTCCGCAAGAGGCAGGGCCCAGAACTGCTCGACGTTGCGACTGGGCGCGGGAACGCCTGGCGCCGGCCAGTCGGTCCCCCAGAGCACCTTGTGCGCGATGCTCTCCAGCTTCGGGAAGTAATCCAGAAGCGCCTTCGGCGGGATGCCGCTGACGTCCATCCACACGTTCGGATGCCGCCGCACCAGGAAGACGCTCGTGTCCATGTGCAGCGGCCGGCCGCCGTGCGCCAGGACGATGCGCAGATCGGGGAAGTCGCAGGCCACGTCGTCGACCGGCATCGGGTCGGCGTAGCGGTTGCGCGCGCCGGGGAAGATGGATGTGCCCGTGTGCACCATCAGCGGCAGTCCGACGTCCTCGGCCGCTCGGTACAGGGCAGCCTGCGGTTCGAGCCCGTCCAGATAGGCGTTCGGGCTCACGAGCTGGTGGGGCGGGTGGAGCTTGAGCGCCCGGATGCCCTTGTCGGCCAGGCGCTCGACGTCGGCCCTGGCGTCGCGCGTGTGTCGCGGGTGCACCGATCCCATCGCGTACAGGCGGCTCTCGTGACCACGCACGTAGGCCGCGATCCAGTCGTTCGTCTCCTCGGTGAACCCCATGACATTGGGGCTCACGTAGTTGACGAGCACGGCACGTTCGATGCCCTCGCCGTCGAGGAAGCGCAGGAGCCGTTCGGGGTCACGCGCCATCGCCAGCACCGTGTCCCGCGAGGCGCGTCCATGCCACATGCGCTCCCGGACCTCCGGGCGCAGCATGTGCCAGGGTTGGAGGTGGATGTGTGCATCGAAGACGAGTGGGATCGACACGGCGCTACTCTCTGAGGTCCACCCAGACCGTCTTCAGCTGCGTGTACGACTCGATCGCCGCCACGCCCGACTCGCGCCCGAAGCCGCTGGCCTTGTAGCCCCCGTAGGGCGCCGCGCTGTCGAACATGTTGTAGGTGTTCACCCACACCGTGCCCGCCTTGAGACGCCGCGCCAGCGTGTGCGCCTTCTTGATGTCGCGCGTCCAGATGCCGGCGGCCAGGCCGTACTCGCTGGCGTTGGCCATGGTGACCAGGTCGTCGAGCGAGTCGAAGCGCAACGTGGCAAGCACGGGCCCGAAGATCTCCTCGCGGGCGATCGTCATGTCCGGGCTCACACCGTCGAAGATGGTGGGCTTGAAGTAGAAGCCGTCGGGGTTCGGGACGCCGGAGCGCTCGCCGCCCAGGAGGAGCCTGGCGCCTTCCTGCTTGCCGGACTCCACATAGCGCTGCACCGTTTCGAGCTGCTTGGCGGACACCAGAGGCCCGAGCCGCGTCCGCGGATCCCGCGGATCCCCGGGCACCAGCTTGGAGCTGCGAGCGACCAGCTTCTCCATGAACTCGTCGTGGATGCTCGAGTCCACGAACAGGCGCGAGCCCGCGGTGCACACCTCACCCTTGTTGTAGAAGATCCCCAGCATCGCGAACTTGGCGGCGTCGTCGAGGTCGGCGTCGGGGAGCACGATGTGCGGCGACTTGCCGCCCAACTCGAGCGCGAGCTTCTTGAGCGTGCCGGCGGCCCCTCGCATGAGCTGGCGCCCCACCTCGGTCGATCCGGTGAAGGCGATCGCGCCGACGTCGCGGTGCTCGACGAGCGCCGCACCCGCCACCGAGCCACGCCCCGGTACCACGTTCCACACGCCGGCCGGCATGCCGGCCTCGTGCGCCAGCTCGGCCATCCGCAGCGCCGACAGCGGCGTCTCGCTCGCCGGCTTGTGGACGATCGCGTTGCCGGCGGCCAGCGCCACCGCCAGCTTGCGCGCCGCGAGCAGAACGGGGAAGTTCCACGGGGTGATCAACCCCATCACACCGATCGGCTCGCGCAACGTGTAGGTGAGGAACGGACCGCGCACCGGGATGGTCGAGCCTTCGATCTTGGTGGCCAGACCAGCGTAGTAGTGGAAGCAGTCGGCGGTGAGCGCCACGTCGATCGCGCGCGCCTCGCCGACAGGCTTCCCGGTGTCGGCGCTCTCGAGAGCGGCGATCTCGGCGGCGTGCCGGACGATCAGGTCGCCCACGCGCCACAAGAGCTGGCCGCGATCGCTCGCGGACATCCGGCCCCATGGGCCGTCGAGCGCCGCCTGGGCGGCCTCCACGGCGGCTGCCACGTCGGTCGCATCGCCTTCCGCGACCTCACCGAGGACCGATGCGTCGGCAGGATTCACGGTCGCGAAGCGCTTCCCCGAGCTTGCGGCCCGCCACTCCCCGCCGATGTACAGATCGAGCGGCGGGAGCCGCAGCTCCGCCGCATCCCGAATCTCCGTGCTCATCGCTTCCCCTTCGCGGTTTCTCGACCTCGCGGGCAGATCCACTCGGATCTCTGGCGGCCGGCTCGTCGAGCTCCGGAACCGCCACACAGCCGCCGTGTCGCCGACCCGCCGCGGCCGGCCGCCGGCTCGGCACTGCAATGCCCCCTGGGAATGGATCTCGGAGAGCCCAAGCGTGGCTCCGGAACGAATTTCAACCTACCAGAATCGTCGGCAGAGTCAACTCGAGCCGCCGCCCTCGCGTCCGCTCTGCCCGCCCGATCAGGAGTCGTAGTCGTACACGCCGCGGCCCGTCTTGCGCCCGAGACGGCCGGCCTTGACGTACTGTGCCAGGAGCGGCGACGGCCTGAAGCGGTCCCCGAGCGTGCGGTGCAGGTACTCCAGGGTCGACAGGCGCGTGTCCAGCCCGACCAGGTCGACGAGCTCGAAGGGTCCCATCGGATGGTTGAGGCCGAGCTTCAGGGCCTTGTCGATGTCGCGCGGGCTCGCCACGCCCTCTTCGAGCATGCGGAAGGCTTCGTTGCCGAGCATCGCGTTGATGCGGCTCGTGATGAAGCCCGGCGACTCGCGCACCACGACCGTCTCCTTGCCCAACTGCTGGCCGACCTCGTCTGCGGTCCGCAGCGTCTCCTCGGTCGTCTCCAGCCCGCGCACGATCTCGAGCAGGCGCATCCGCGGCACCGGATTGAAGAAGTGCATCCCCACCACCTGTGGGGCTCGCTGCGTCACCGCTGCCATCTCGGTGACCGACAGCGACGACGTGTTGGTTGCCAGGATGGCATCCGCGGCGCACAGCCGATCGAGCTCGCCCAGAACCTCGAGCTTCAGATGGATGCGCTCCGGAACGGCCTCGATGACGAGCTGGGCGCCCTGCGCGGCCTCCGCGATGTCGCCGCTCCAGCGCAGCCGCTCGAGAGTCCGCTCGGCATCGTGTTCCGAGATCGTCCGCCGCTCCACCGCCTTCCGGAGCGCGGCCCGAATCTTCTTTTGAGCACCCTCCAGCTGGTCTCCGTCGATGTCCTGGAGCACCGTTTCGAACCCGCCTTGTGCGGCGATTTGAGCAATCCCATGCCCCATGATTCCGGCTCCGATGACTCCAATTCTGGTCACCCGCATGCGCCCGACCTCCTCGTCGTTGGGTGCGACGACATGGTACACCACCGAGACGCCCCACGTGGGACGGAAGGCTCGCAACCGCAGGCGACGGGCGCGCGCGGCGCTCCGAGGAGTCGGCCGCTCCGGGACGCCGGTCCGGACGCGTGGCTTCCCCCGGCGTGCGGAATCCTGCTAAGCTGGGTTCGATATCATACAGTCGGAGATTCACATGAACCGGGTGGCTGCCGACGTCCCGGGACGATTCGACAGGGCTCGCGCACTCCGCATTGCATGCGCCGTCCTCCTGGGGGTCACGGCCTGCAAGAGGACCACGACGCCTCCTGGCTTGCCTCGCGTGCCGCGGATGGGAGGCGAGCTGCGGCTCCTCGAGGAGCCGAACATCGCCTCCTGGGATCCGCTCGAGGCCGGGGACATCGTCTCCCAGGGCATGGTGAGCCAGGTGTACGACGCCCTGGTCGAGTACGCCCCGCGGGCACCCTACAAGCCCGTTCCGGCCCTGGCGCGTGCCTGGGAGGTCGAGGGCACGACGTGGACGTTCCACGTGCGGCCGGCAGCACGCTATGCCGACGATGCCTGCTTCCCCCACGGACGTGGACGTCGCGTTCTCGCCGCCGATGTGCGCTACACGTTCGAGCGCCAGCTGCGCGCCGGGCGCAGCCGGCAGCTCCCGTCCCCGATGTGGAAGCTCCGGGGTGCGCGCGACTTCCTCGAAGGTCGTAGCGAGCGGCTCGCGGGCCTGCGCACGCCCGACGACAGCACGGTGGTGTTCGAGCTCACGGAGACCAGCCCTTCGTTCATCCATCTGGTCGCGTTGCAGGTCATCGTCCCGCGCGAGGCGGTGGAGTACTACGGCTCCGACTTCTGGCAGCATCCGGTGGGCGCCGGCCCGTTCCGGCTCGCACGCTGGACGCCGCAGGAATCGGTCGTGCTCGTGCGCAACGAGAACTACTGGCAGCGCGACGAGCGCGGCACCCCGCTCCCGTACCTCGACCGGATCGTCCTGTATCTGGTCCCACCGCGGGCGCTTCCGGAGGCGGTCGATCTGCACGTCGTCCCGAGGTGGTCGGGGAGCGCCGCAGGGCAGCGCTTCGCATCTCTCGGCGTGCGTGAGCTCGAGGTGACCCGCTACAACGTGATCTTCCTGTGCTGGAACTTCTCGCGGTCGTCTCCGTGGACGCGCGATCCGCTTCTCCGCCATGCGGTTTCGCGCGCCATCCGCAGGCGCTCCGGTGTGAGCGCCGTGCCGGCGCGCGGCCTCCTGCCGCCGGGCCTCGCCGGCTACGACTCGACGCGCTCGCCGCTCGGGCCCGATCCGCGCGGCGCAGCGCGCCTGCTGGCCGAGGCCGGATACCCGGAGGGCGCCGGGCTGCCGAGGCTGCGGATCCATTGCATCCGCGAGGAAACCAGCATGATGCGCTACACCATCGCGCCCCTGGAGTCCCTGGGGGTTCACTGCGAGCTGGTGCCCGTGGCCAAGGCGCAGTACTGGCAGCTCATGCCGCAGACGACGCTCGACCTCTTCCGCTTCGGATGGATCGCGGAGCATCCCGATCCCGAAAGCCTCTTCGGTCTCTTCTACAGCGGGTCTCCCGACAGCTTCGCCCACTATCACGATGCGTTCTTCGACAGCCTGTTCGAGACGGCGACTCGCGAGGCCGACCCGAAGCGGCGCGCCGGGCTTTACCAGGCCATGGAGGAACGGCTTCTCGAACAGATGCCGGCCGTGTTCCTGCACCACGACCGCAACGTGCTCCACGTGCGCGAGGACGTTCGGGGCTTCGAGCACTCCGTGAATCCAATGTGGAAAAAGCGGTACAAGTATGTCTGGCTCGAGTCCACAAGCTGATGTGCGGGCCTCCCGCCTGCCCCGCAAGCTGCTGCTCTTCTTCCTGGGCTTCTGCGCGGTGCCGCTCTGTGTGCTGGCTGCGGTGTCGTATCTCATGGCTGCGAACGCCGTGGAGCAGATGCTCGGCCGCGAGCTGGAGCGCGAGCTGAGCGATCTGCGTGTCGGCCTCGTGCGCCTGCAGGACCACATCCGCACGAGCGTGGCACAGCTCGCCGCGGACGGTTTCCGGGCCGGGTCCGCGCTGCGCCGGGGGCTCACGGGCGAGCCGGTCGGCGACGGCGAGCTG
>JBHHXQ010000194.1:0-6844 GCA_046757105.1 Candidatus Krumholzibacteriia bacterium | reverse complement strand
GCGCCGGGACCGGCCGGGGCATCCCGATTCGCGCGGACCCGGTGGCGCCCGGCCCGATCCGTGTCGGGCAATGGCCATGTTCAGGGACCTGCCGCAAGCGCCGTGACGAGCCCGAGCGCCTGCAGGTCCTCGTCGTGCGCGATGCATGCCGCGAGTGCGGCCGATTTCGACGGCGCCGTCTGCGTGGCGACCTCGACCCGCACCTCGTAGCTTCTCCCATCCGTCGTGAAGGTCACGTTGTACTGCCGCCCATCGCCGCGGAAGCGGTCCAGGCTCCTGGCCTCGTCGACGACGTAGACGTGTGCTCCGATCGTCTCGAAACGGCTCGACGATTCGGCGATGGCATCCTTCAGCGAGCCGTTCCAGACCTGCTGCGTGTTCGGCACGAAGGCCACGCGCGGCCTCAACGTGGCCACCCAGTTGCTGCTGCTCGCGTCGGGGAGCCCGTGATGGTGCGCCTTGTAGTACTCCACATCCAGCTCGCTCGCATCGAAGAACTCCAGCATGCTGGCCTCGGAGAAATCCTCGGCGTCCCCGCCGATGACGAAGTCCACGTCGCCGAAGCTGAACCGCAGGACGATCGAGTCGTTGTTGATGTCCGTGCCTTCGTGGCCGCTGAGCGTGTAGTTGGGTGGCGTCCCGCTCGCCAGCACGGTCACCCGCACCTGCGGATCCCAGTCGAGCTCCGGCACCTCGTCGGACGTCTGCCCGCGGGTCAGGATGCGCGTGTCGACACCGTGGGAGGAAGCAGTCTGCAGGGCCTCGTCGTAGGCCGAGCGCAGGAAGGTCTTCTGCGGCGAGTCGAAGAAGAGAATCGGCGGACGGCTCGCGAGTACACCGTCGTTGCTGATGCCGAACTCGCCGACCAGGCCCCCGATGTGGTCGATGTGAACGTGCGTTGCCAGCATGGCGTCAATGCTGTTCACGTTCTGCTCCGCCAGGTACTCCTCCACCGCGGTTGCCGCCTGGCGCTCACCCCCGTCGATGAGCACGTGCCTGCCGTTCGGGAAGGTGATCAGATGGCTGTCGCCGAAACCGATGTGGATCATCGTCGAGGTGAGGATGTTGTTCGGCCCGCTGGTGGACGCCGTGAAGGAATCGAGCCCCGAGATGGCCGGGGGAGCTCCTGGAGCCTCGCTGACGGTCTGGAAGTAGACGCGCTGACCGGCGCGCAGATCGAGAAGCGGGACCTCGTGGTCGGTGCGCAGCTGGCGGTCGCGGCGGCCGGCGGCGACCGGATACGCCATGTGGTCGAACTCGCCGCGGGTGAGACCGAAGCGCACGCTGCCGCGCGTGGCCACGTCAGTCGACCACTGGACGACTCGGCCCGCGACCCGCACGCCGTTCTGGACCGGCGGAGGCGGGTCCGTGATGGCTTCCTTGCTCGCACAGCCGCTCAGGGTGCCCGCCAGAGCCAGAGCGAGCAAGGGCCGGGGGCTGATGCACCGATGCGCGTACCACATGCCGACCAAAGACTGAAACCCCGTCTCGATTCCGTGGATTCCAT
Organism: Candidatus Krumholzibacteriia bacterium; assembly: GCA_046757105.1. GTDB lineage: Bacteria > Krumholzibacteriota > Krumholzibacteriia > JBHHXQ01. The sequence goes on along the minus strand of JBHHXQ010000194.1, from coordinate 5,337 downwards.
CGCGTTCGAGGCTCGTGGAGGGCCTCGTGGACCGGCGAGGAACGCCCGAGCCGGCGTCGGCCCCACCTCGAGGACCGCAGGCGCCGGTCACGAACCGCCGGGGCAGGCGCCCCGAGGCCCCGTGGGGCCGTTTCGACGTCCTCGCCTCTCCGCTCCACACCGGAGTGGGCCGCTCGGCCCCCACGGAGCCGCTAGAAGCCCCGCGAGACCCCGAAGACGATCTGCAGGATGCTGTCCTCCACCTTCGCGTCGCTGTTCGGCGACGGGAAGGTGCCGCCGCCGGGAACCGAGACGGCGGGATCGAAGATGAACCCCTGCCTGGTCGTCTGCCGGTGGTAGAGCCCGGTCACGTCGAACCGGTAGCTCTCGATCCTGTAGCCGATTCCCACCGAGTAGATCGACCGCTCCGACTCCTCGTCGGCGTAGTTCTCAAGATAGCGAAAACCGAACCGAACGGGTAGGCCGTTGTAGAAAACGTGCTCGAGGCCGAGCCGGAAGTCCCAGGTGTCCCGCAGCGTGAGGCCCGCCAGGGTCTCGAGGTAGGAGTCGTCCAGGGTGTCGAGAAGCGTGTCCGCGAGGCCGGCCGCAAACGAGTCGTCGAGATCCTCCCAGAAACGGCGCACGAGCTCGGCCGTGAAGGTCGTGCCGAGCACGTTCCGCGGGTGGTAGGCGAGGCCGAAGCGCAGCGTCCCCGGATACTCGATCTCCTCCTCGCTCGAGAAAGTCATCTCGCGGCCGGACTCCTCGTCGAGAAGGCTGTACGTGTGCGTGCCGTCCACGGTGAACGGACCCTCGAAGCTCACCGCCACCTCCACGCGTTCGAGCGGCCGCGCGTGGGCTCCGACCGACCAGCCCCAACCGGTGAGATCCCGGTCGAGGTCCTCGATCGTGGCCGTCCCGTTCTGGACGTCGGCAACGCGGCTCGTGGTGCTGACGTCTCCGAAGTAGCGGTGCACGGAGAACCCCAGATGGACCCGGTCCACGACCTCGGCGCCGTATCCGGCGCTCAGCGAGCGCAGCGTCCCCTCGACGTCGAACGTGCGGTTCTCGAGAATGCGGTCGCGCGGGCTGCTGAAGACATCCGGATCTCGAAGCTCCTCGAAGTAGTCGAAGTCGAAATCGTAGCGCTCGAACACACCCGCAGAGAGGGTCATCGGCCGCTCGGATGGCAGTCGCCAGAGAACGCCACCTTGCGCCTGCGCGTAGGTGTTGCGGTTCGTGGCGATCGTCGTTTCGTCGACGAAGCTGTCGAAGCTGTCGAACAGCGGGACCAGCCGATCCTCCGCCGCCTGCGTCACACCGAACAGGAAATCGACCCGCACCCGTTCCGGCTCCAGCGCCAGCAAGGCCGGGTTCTGCACCACTGCCTGGTTTCCGTGATACAGCGAGACGCCCGACGCCCCCATCGCCGCGGAACGCCCCAGGGCCGTCCCCGTCGGCGTGCCGTACGAGGTGTCGAGGAACGTGACCGCGCCCGCAGGGCCCGGCATCAGACCGACCGCCATCGAGGTCAGCACGGCGATTCGAATCGAAACAGGAATGCGCATCGAAGATCACCTCTAGAAGGTGTAGTCGAGCTGCAGGCGAAACGACGTCTTGATGCTGCGTGTGTCGTCGCCCTCGAACAAGAATCCGATCGGGTCGTTGAACCGACGCACGTCGACGTTCGTTCGCGTCAGGTTCTTGTCACCCGTGAGCTTGAAGCGGAGCATCAGGTTGTCGCTCACGCGGCTGCGGACCAGAAACCAGTTGCGGATACCGATGTCGTCCAGGACGATGAACTCGTTGTCCTCGAAGTTCCACAGGAAGCCGTCGTAGACCTCGGTGCTGAACGCGAACATGAGCCCATCGTTCACGTTGTGCGTGAGCAGCGCCTGTACCGCCTGCGCCGGGCTGGCGGCCTGCGGCAGCGGGTTCTCGGCCCCGGGCTCGGCGGCGCCGGAGAGGCGCGGGCGCGGTGCGAACTCGGTGTTGGTGACGCTGTACAGGAGACGCAGCTCGTCGAAGCCGCTGAGCCGCACGCGGGTCTCCAGGCGCGTGTCCCAGCCGTTGAACCCGCGCACGTCGGTGAGCGTGGCGTCGCCACGGCTGCTGACGCGATGGCGCACGCGGAAGCGCAGGGGCCAGATCGGTGCGTACTCCATGCGCAGGACATAGCGCCGCAGGTCCTGGCCGTCCGCCGGACGCGTCCACTGGTCGAACTCGAGGCCGGTGATCGTGAAGTTGCGCGTCACGCGGTAGCGGGCGCTCACGAAGAGGCCGCGCTCCGCCTTCATCTGCGGCGTGTTCTGCTCGAGCCACGACATCAGCGGGTTCTGCAGGCGGAACGGATCCCCCAGCAACGTCTGCTCGTAACGTCCGTCCTGGCTGAAAGCGCGCCCGTACGGGTTGTCGAAGCCGACGTCGTAGTCGCGCCAGATCGCCAGCAGGTTGAGATCGTCGTACTGCAGGTAGGCGTTGACGATGTACGCGTCGGGCGCGTTGCTGAACAGGCCGTCGAGGCCGCCCTCCGGGTTGGAGTCGAGCTTGCCGTACTCGCCCTGCAGGGCGAAGTTCTCGTACACGGTCTGGAACTCGGCACCCACGATGCGCCGGAAGTTGCCGAGCCGCCTCGAGTCGTAGGCCCGAAAGACCTCGCTGTCGCGCGCCTGCAGCAGGTCCTGGTTGTCGGCCGGCACGATCGAGTTGATGTCCGGGTCGAAGGGGACCCCCCGGCGGCCGTCGCCACCCTCGTCGTCGACGTTGTAGCGCGCCTCCCAGCCCGAGATGCCGACGTACGTCCCTGGCCACAGCTCCGCCTGCACGAGTCCGCCGAACATGGTCTCGTAAAAGGCGTCGCGCTGGATCGGGCTGGGAATGCCGGTCTCGGTCCCCATCGTGGCGAGCTCGTCGGCCTCGAAGCGTGGCAGCATGACGATGTGCTTGTTGATCGAGCCGTCCGGGTTCATCAGCCCGTCCTTGTCGTCATCGCTGATGAAACCGATGCCCCGGAAGCGGCCGAGGTGTCCCTGGACCGCCAGGCCGCGCAGCGCGAACTCGTGCGTGCGCGACAGGTCCCCCAGGATGCTGCGCGGGCGCTTGTTCCACCCGTAGCCGGTCTTGCGGGGCAGGAAGAAGTCGGTGTTGTCCATGATCAGCCCCTGGCCGAACGCCAGACGGAAGTTCCCGGCGACCACCCGATCCAGTTGATAGCGACCGCCGCGCTGGTTCTCCCAGCTCACGAACCCCTTGACGGTTTCGTCCAGGTCCTCCTCGCCGACGTCGCGGAAGGTCATGAAGCCGGCCTTGAACTCCTTGCCGAAGCGCAGGCGCGTCTTCGTCAGGACCGCCGGGTTGACCGAGTCGAGACCACGGATCCCCCAACCGGTCGAGGCTTCGAAGTCGTCCGACGGCGCACCCTGGATCGGCTCGAGCAGGAACTCGCGATCGTCGAGCAGGTAGGGCGTGTTGAACGTGAGGAGCTGCAAGTCGCCGTGCACCTCGAACTCCTCCACCGGGTCCTCGTAGACGACGTAGTCGCGCATGTTGCGGTAGCCCCAGTAGCGCAGGCCGTTGCTGCTGCGCAGCTGCCGCTGGTTCTCGATGCGGCCGGCGCTTTCGCGTGCCCGGACGACGGCAACCGCGTCCACGGGCGAGACGTTCTGCAGGCTCTGCAGCTCGTGCAGGCTCAGCTTGTTGATGTTGCGCGGCTCGCGCAGCTGGTCGAGGAACTCGTCCGCCAGCTCCTCGCTGGCGCCCTCCTGCGACAGGAAGCGCTGCACCTGCCGGAAGCTGTCCGTGTAGCGCTGCAGCTCGTCGCTCTTCGGGGGCGGCGGCATCGTGGTGATGAGCGGCAGGATGGCGCGCAAGACCTCGGGGGTGACGCCCTCGACGTCGCTCAGGTCGTAGGCCGACTCGAAGTACTCGATGTAGACGCGGTGCTGGTAGATCGCCTCCGCGACGGCGTCCGGAATCGGCAGCTGCTTGATCTCCTCCAAGGTGGCGCGGTTGAGGTCGATCTTCTCCGCACGCGGTCGGGCGCGAGACGCCGCGGGCAGGAGCATCGCGACGAGCGCCAGGAGAAGCAGGGTGCCCTTGCCGCGCCGGGTGGGACTCACGGTGTGGCCTCCCCGAGGAGATCGAGACGCGTGCTGAGCCCGAAGTGATGCGAGCTGTCGAGCACGCCGCCGCCCGTCGAGAAGCCGTAGTCGATCGACACCTTGGGCAAATGCAGGCCGAAGCCGCCGGTCAGCTTGCTCGGCTCGGTCTCCAGCCCGAAGCGCAGCTGCAGCTGCGGCAGGACCTCGAACTCCAGCCCGCCGCACACCCGGAACTCGTCACGCAGCCCGCTGCGCACGTCGAGCGCCGTCGTGACCCCCGGGTACGGCTGGTACGCCAGGCCTACCTGCACCTGCTGTTCGAGTTCCTCGTCGTCGTCGCCGATGGTCGGGTTGTTGAGGTTGCGGGTGAAGAACCCCACGCGCGTGCGCTCGTAGACGGTCACCACACCCCCGACGTCGAGGCCGATCGTCCAGGCCGAGCCCGGATCGATGCCGTCGCTCCCGTCACCCGCAAACCCGATCGTGGGCGCGAACTCGGCGTGATAGAAGTTGAGCGTCCAGCCGAAGGACGCCGACGTGCTGGCGTCCCGGAAGAGCATGAAACCGTGCGACACCGAGAGCGTGTTCTCGGTGCCGAGATCGACGTCGCCGTGCTCCACGGCGTAACGCCGCCAGCCGAACGCCAGACCCCCGGCGTGCCCCGCGAGCGGCGACGCCGCGGCGATCGTCGTCAACCGATTGAAGTCGAAGCCGCTCGGCCGCACGGTGGTGACCGCGCCCGAGAAGCCTGGCAGGCGCGGCAGCATCGCCGGATTGTAGTAGTACGCCCAGGCGTCGTCCACCCTGGACGTCATCGCCTCACCGAGGGCGCGGGCACGCGGGCTGGGTGCGAGGTCCTCGAAGAGCGCCCGCGCCGGCGGCGCCAGCAAGCTCGTGCAGCAGATCCATCCCAGCCAGATCGGGAAACCGATGCGGATACTTCGCGTCACGTCGACCTCCTAGCGATCCAGCCGGGTGGCCACCACGACCGGCATCTCCAGCACTTTCTTGTCGCCGGTCAGCGTGTCGACCACTTGCAGGTGAACGACGTAGGTTCCAGCCCCGACCAGCTCGGCAAAGTTGTCGCGTCCGTCCCACGTGGCCACGGCGCGGTTGTTCTCGAAGGCGCCTCCGGGATCGGCGAATCGGCTGTCGAAGAGCGTCTTGCGCAGCCGCCCGGTGAGATCGAAGATGCGCAGGAGAATCTCCCCCCCACCCCTGACCACGTGCGTCGGCGCGGAGAAGGTGATCGGGTACC
>JBHHXQ010000193.1:0-6850 GCA_046757105.1 Candidatus Krumholzibacteriia bacterium | reverse complement strand
CTCCATGTCGTCCAGTGCGCGCTGGTACGCCTCGTAGGCACCGGCCGGCATCTCCAGGTCACGCGCCACCCAGATCTGCTGCTCGACGAACTCCGCATCGCCGGCGGGGAGCTCGCGGTGCGTGTAGAGCACGTAGCGGTCGCACAGATGACCCGCCACCTCGACCGGCCGGCCCGCGCTCTCGAAGCGCAGCGTGTCCGGATATGCCGGTTCCGGCGCACCGCTCGTGGTCCGGGACTCCTCGACCGCTGCGCGGATCTTCGCTTCCCACGCGCGCAGTGACATCTGCCGATACGTCCGCGTCTGCGGATCCAGAAGCACCAGCCGATCCGCTTCGAGATCGAGGATCGCATCGCCGGAGGCGTGCGACACCCGAACATGCGTCGCCGTCACGTATGTCAGGATCGTATCCACCTCGGCGCGCAGCGAAAAGCCGTGTGACTGGTACAGAACGAGGCCCGGCTCCGACGAAAACACGGGCGCGGAATGGAGTGTTGCAAGCAACAGGAAGGAAATCGTGTGAACGTGCCGCAGCATCGACCCCCACATGAAACTCGAAAGCTATCGGAAACGTCCTGGCTCGACAAGCCGCCCACGCGTGCGGCGGATCGCAGCGGGGTCGAGGGGTCGCCGACGAGCCTTGCGCGTCGTGGGAGAGACCCTTCCCGGACCTCGTGTCGGCGGGCGCCTCAGGACGCCAGTGCGCGGGCGCGCCGCAAGGCGCGTGGATCATTGTAGCGCGCCCGGATGCGGTCGGTGGCCTGCAGCAGCCGGCGCTGGCGCGCGTCGGGATCCGGGCGGAAGAGGTCGAGCTGCGTCGGCGACGGCTCGAAGCCCCAGGCCTGCAGCTCGAGCCGGCGCACGCGGACGCGCCGGCGATAGGCGGCCACCAGCGACGCGCGCGCGGCCTTGAAGAGGTGCGTGTCGAGGTCGGTGGCCGCGGCAAGCGGCGCCTGCCGGCGGACGCGCACGCGATCGGAGTGCTCGAGCTCGAGGATGAGACGGCGGGCACGCCAGCGACGCGCACGCAACGCGCTGCCGAGCCGCGCGCACAGCCCGTCGAGCTGCGCCTCGATCGCGTCCCAGCGCAGCAGGTCCGGCTCGAACGCCTCGGACTCCGCGAGCACCACGCGTCCCCGGCCGCGCGCCACCGGCGAGCGGTCGATGCCGCGCGCCGACTCCGCAAGCCGGCGGCCCGGCGAGCCGTAGATCGTCTCCAGGATCTCGACCGGGAAGCGTGCCAGAGCGCCGACCGTCGGGATACCCATGTCGCGGAACTGCCGCGCCAGCGCGCTGCCGACACCGGGCAGGCGGTCGATCGGCTGCGGTGCCACGAAGCTCGCCTCGTATCCGGGCAGCACGTCGAGCAGGTGGTGACGTTTCGCGGCCGACGATGCAAAGCGGCTCACGAGCTTGTTGGCTGCAACACCGATCGAGACATCCAGGCCGAGTCGATCGCGCACGTCGCGCTGCAGGCGGCGTCCTGCGTCGAGCGGTTTCCCCAGCAGACGCTCGGAGCCGGTGTAGTCGACGAAGGCCTCGTCGAGCGCCGAGCGCTCCACCCGCGGCGCATAGCTCTCGAGCACGCGCATCAGCTCACGCGAGGCGTGGTGCGCGTACGCCCAGTCCACCTGCACCAGCACCGCATCCGGCGCCCGGCGTGCCGCCTGCTGCATCGTGAGACCCGGATGCACGCCCGCATCGCGCGCCTCGTACGACGCCGACACCACGCTGCCGCGGTTCATCAGGTTGCCGACGACCAGCGGCCGCTCCCGCAACAACGGGTCGCGCAGGCGCGCCAGCGACGCGAAAAAGTCGTCCGTATTGACGTGCAGGATGTGCCGCGGCCGCTCCTCACAGAGCGCCAGCTGCTCCAAGACCATCCTCCAGCAAAGCGAAGCCGTCGCCTCCGGCGGGGCCGCCCGCAGGTGCCGCCCGGATGCTCTCAAGGCCATCCGGGTGCACAACCCCAGCGCGACCTCGAACGGAGGCCCAGCGGTGCAAGCTGCCGGCGACCTTCGGCTTCAGAGGGCCGAGCGCAGGCCGATGACGACGCCGCGCACGCGCAGCGCCTCGCGCCGCACCCGCGCCGGTGTGCCCGGCTTCTCGAGCGGGTACACGAGGAGTTCCGGCTCCGTCGCAACGTAGCGGCCGACGACGGCCCCGGACTCGCCCTCGGCGACGACCAGCTCGCCGTCGCGAACGGTGTCGCGCGCTTCGACGATCAAGGCGTCGCCGTTTCGCAGACGCCGATCGAGGTCGACCTCGACCTCCACGGGCTGGATGAACACCTGCGTGTCCACGGCGTCACCTCCCGCCTCATGGTCTCCGGTAGTTCCGCAGCAACCCCACCACGATCCCCTGAACCTGGACGCTGCGTCTCGCCACCCGGATCGGCTTCAAATCCCGATTCGACGGCTGCAGCCGCACGTGGTTGCGCTCCGGGAAGAAGCGCTTCACGGTGGCCTCGCGGCCTCCCACCAGGGCGACCACCAGATCACCGGGCAGGGCGCGATTCGTATGCCGCACCACGAGGATGTCGCCCTCGGCGATGTCCTCGTCGCGCATCGACTCGCCCATGACGCGCACTGCGTAGTGCCGCCCGCGTCCCACCATGTCGGCGGGCACCGAGATGGTCTCCTGGACCAGGAAGGACTCCGTCGGCGCTCCGGCGATGACGCTCCCCAGGAGCGGCAGCTGCGTGGCTGGCGCGACCGGCGCCACGGTCAGCTCGGTGCTCCGCGGGATGTGACCCTGGCGCTTGAGGATCCCCCTGGCCTCCATCCGGGTCAGGTGCTCGTGCACCGTGCTCACCGACGCCAGACCCATGTGTTCGCGGATCTCCTCCAGGCTGGGCGCGTAGCCGTTCTCGGCCAGGTAGCTGCGGATGAAGTCGAAGATTCGACGCTGTTTGGGTGTGAATCTGATGGTTCGTGCCATGCTCCTACCATAGGACTCCGGGTTCCCGAAATCAACCCGAATCTCGTTTTCCTTTCGGCTCCTGGCCAGGCCGGACGGCGGAGGAGCGCCAGGGCCAGGCCGGGCCTCTGCACGACCCGCTCCAGACGGCCGGTCGCCGGGGACCAGGCCGCACCGGGAAGCCAGGTGGGCCGGGCGGACCGCGCCGCGGGTCGGGCCGGACCCCGGACGGACGGGGCCGGGTCCCCTCTGGGGGGGACAACCCCGAGCCGGAATGTCACGTATGGGAACCCAGGAGGAGAAACCGGCCGGCTCCGCTTGATGCCGCTGGCACGCGCCCCTAAGGTGTGAACAGAGTGGACAGCCAGCGTCGCTCCCGCAAACACCCGAACGAGACACGAGCGGATGCGAGGACCTGCAGCCGATGCCGGGGTCTGCTGGCGAGATCCGGGAGGAACGTCATGAGCTTCCAGGTGGCGGAGGCGCTGGAAATCCTCGAACGCACTCCGCAGGTCCTGCGGCAGCTGCTGGCAGGCGTCTCCGGATCCTGGGCCAGCGCGCGGGAGCGTGACGACAGCTGGAGTCTCTTCGACATCGTGGGCCATCTGATCCACGGCGAGAACACGGACTGGATCCCGAGAGCCCGGATCATCCTGAAGGACGGCAAGACCACGCCCTTCGCACCGTTCGACCGCTTTGCGCAGCGTGAGACCAGCGCGGGCAAGACCCTGGGCGAGGTCCTGGGCGTCTTCGCGGAGCTGCGTGCACAGAACGTGCAGACCTTGCAGAAGATGCATCTCACCCCGGAGCAGCTGCGCCTCGAGGGCACCCACCCGGAGCTGGGCACGGTGACCCTCGAGGAGCTTCTGGCGACGTGGGTGGTTCACGACCTGAACCACATCAACCAGATCACACGCGCCCTGGCAGCGCGCTACCGGGAATCGGTCGGCCCCTGGAATCACCCGGATTACCTCCGGATCCTCCAGGGCACCTGACCGCGCCACCACCGCGAACGTGCGTGCACCGCGACCGCGAAACGGAGGAGAAGAATGAGCCTTCGCAATCGATTCCACCCGCGAGTCCCCGTTGCCGTTCTCGGCTTCCTGCTGTTGGGCCCCGTACTCTCCGGACGGGCCGAGGCAAAGAAGGTCCAGCTCACCTTCACCCCGCCCCCGAAGGAGGTCCTGCGCTACAAGGTGGAGTTCCAGCAGGAAACGCACGCCGGCGGAATGGAATTCACCTTCAACATGACCGGTGAAGCGGAGTTGTCTTTCCTCGAGAAGACCGAGGATGGCAACTCGAAGCTCGCGATCAAGCTGTCGAGCATCGAGGCCAGCATGATGCAGATGGGCAATCTCGTCGAGCAGGATCCCGGCCTCGAGGGGACCTCGGTCCATGTGACGGCTTCACCACGCGGCGATGTGCTGGAGGTGGAGCCGCAGCAGGTCCTCTCCGACGCCCAGGTCGAGCTGCTCGAGACCCTGGTCGAGAACTTCTTCGCCTACCTGCCCGAGGAAGCCGTCGAGACCGAAGACACCTGGGTGCAGAAGCGCTTCGAGGAGAGCGACAGCGACGACACGGACCTGCCCGCGCTCGACGGCAGCCTGGAGTACATGCTGGACGATATCGAGAAGAAGGATGGGGTCCAGGTCGCGAAGATCGTCGGCGAGGGCTCCCTCAAGATCAACGAGATGACGCCGCAAGGCCTGTTCGCCGGGGAGGCGAAGGTCGAAAGCGAAAGCCTCACTTCCATCGCCAGCGGTTGCGTCCTCCGGAAGAAGTCGAGCATGGAAGTCAGTGGCAAGGTCGGCGGAACCTTCGATGTGGACCAGGCACACTTCTTCGAGGTGAAGCTCCAGAAGTAGAACTCGTACGCGCGACACATGCCAGCCCAGGCCGAAACCTGGCGGCCCCGGGCCGGAATGCGCCGGCCTCGGCTCCCCGGGGCCCGGCGCCTCGGGAGACGCCCGGGACGATCAACCCGTTGCCGCGGTGGGCCGGGCCGGATATCCTTAGTACATGGTCACCGCCATCCCCGACGCCTTTCGCCCCGAAGGGAGAGAATCGCCGATGCCCACGTTCATCCGCCTCGCGTCACTGACCGAACAGGGAATCAAGAACATCCGGAACTTCCGTGACATGCTCGCAGAGGCCAGGGAGATCATGGAGCAGCACGGAGTCAAGTTGATGCAAGGATGGGCGACCCTCGGCGACTACGACGTCGTCGCCGTCATCGATGCCCCGGACGCCAAGACCGCCGCTCAGGTGAGCGCGCTCATCGCCTCGAGGGGGAATTTCCGCGCCAAAACGCTGTCCGCGGTTCCCATCGCCGACCTGAGCGAGGCGGTCCAGGACGGAGACTGACGGCCGGCGCGCCGGGCGGAAGCGGATGTGCGTGCCAAGATCGCCTCTGCCGTCGAGCTGCACCGGAACCAGCCGGATGAGTCATGTGTGTCACGACGACCGTGCCCCGTGTCATCCACGGAAGCGATAGGTCTGCATGCAGTCTGCAATGCTTCCCCGAGTGAAGATCTGCTGCATCCGGAGTCACGACGAAGCCCGAATGGCGATCCAGGCGGGCGCCTCGGCGCTCGGCCTGGTGTCCGCCATGCCGAGCGGACCGGGCGTGATCTCCGAGGCAAGCATCGCGAGCATCGCGGCGGCCGTTCCGCCACTCGTCGCGTCGTTTCTGCTGACGAGCCGCACCGATGCCGCCGGGATCGTGGCGCAACAGAGGCGCTGCGGAACGAGCACCGTGCAGATCTGCGATCGTCTGCACACCGGCACCTACGCCGACCTCCGGCGTGGCATGCCGGGAATCCGCATCGTGCAGGTGGTTCACGTGACCGGCCGCGAGGCCCTCGAGAAAGCGGTCGCAATCGCCCCGCACGTCGATGCCCTGCTTCTCGACTCCGGTCGCCCCGATTCGACCGTGCGCGAGCTGGGCGGCACGGGTCGCACGCACGACTGGCGGCTCAGCTTCGAGATCCGCGAAGCGGTCGACGTCCCGGTGTTCCTGGCCGGCGGCCTGCACTCGGGAAACGTCGCGGCAGCCATTCGTGAGGTCCAACCGTTCGCAGTGGACATCTGCTCCGGTGTGCGCACCGGGGACCGTTTGGATCCCGGGAAGCTCGCCGAGTTCATCGAGCAGGTGATCGAAGCTGGCGCTCCTCGATCCTAGCGCAAGCGCACGACCTTGGTCTCGACCCTCGGGTGGGCGGGTCGATGCAGGCGCACGAGGTAAACACCCGCGGCCACGGGAGCTCCGCGCTCGTCGGCCCCGTCCCACGGTACGCTGCCTCGCGTCGCGTGCAGGACGCGCACGAGACGGCCACGCGGCGAGTAGATCCGCAGCGATCGAGGTGCCTCGACAGCTGGCCCCATCAAACGCAGCAGCGTGGAGCTGCGGAACGGGTTCGGACCTGCTTCGACGCGCGTGCGACCCGGTCCGCGTGGCTGCCCGGCGTCCGACGTGCGCTTGCGGGTGATGCGGAAGACTGTCTGCAGCGACTTCGAGGCGACGTAGAGCGCGCCGTCCGGACCCGTGTCGATGTCGGTGATCGTCCCCCAGCCCGCGCCCAGCAGGAAGAGGTCGCGCTCCGCGCTCGTGTCGGCAACGAGATCCGCCACGCTCGCGTCCGGCATGACGAGCCCCACGCGGTCCGCAGACACTTCGAAGTGATAGAGGTTCTGGTTGTTCGAGTCCGCGACCAGGCAGTCGTACCGGTAGTGCGTGCCGAGAGCATCGGTGCGCACGAAGTACAGCGAGGTCACGCCCATCGACACGAGCCAGGAGAACACCGGGTCGACGTAGGTCGCACCCGGCGCCATCCACAGGTCCGCCACACCCTGCGGGTCGCGCGCGTCCGGCCCCATGATCGGCTCCCAGCCACCATTGAACCCGGGCGGCACGCGGTCGATCTCGTCGTAG
>JBHHXQ010000192.1:0-6856 GCA_046757105.1 Candidatus Krumholzibacteriia bacterium | reverse complement strand
CCCGAGAAGATCGCCGGCGTTCGTGTGTACCGCACGCCGGCGCTCTCGTACCAGCACGTGACCTTCAACTGCCGGCATCCGATTCTCTCGGATGTGCGCGTCCGCCGGGCGCTGGCATGGGCGACGCACCGGGAGGACATCGTCGAGGCAGCGTTCGAAGGTGTGGCGCAGCCGGCGCGCGCCGGAATGCACCCGAACAGGCCGGGGTACAACCCGCTGGCCGAGGAACTCGCCGTCCACGACGTGCAGCGCGCCGAAGCGTTGCTGGAAGAAGCGGGCTGGAGCGACTCGGATGGCGATGGCATCCGGGATCGCGGCGGCCGACCCCTGCGCCTCGAGATCAACACGGGCGCTGGCATGACACAGCGCGAGCGCACGCAGGCGATCCTGCAGCAGCAGTGGCGCAGGGTGGGGGTCGACCTGGTCATCCAGAACCACGATTTCGGCGTGGTCATCGAGAAGCTGGTGAGCGGTGACTTCGAGACGGCGCTCTTCGGTTGGGGGCAATCGCCGGATCCCGCCGGCATCGAGGTCGTCTACGGAACGGGGTTCGCGCCGCCGAACGGTCAGAACATGGGACGATTCAGCAACGCGCGTTTCGACGAACTCGCCGCGCGCGGGACGCGAGTCGCCGATCATCGGGAACGCATCGAGATCTACCGGGAGATCCAGGAGATCCTGCTGCGGAACGTCCCCGCCATCCCGCTCGTCTGGGCGGTCGAGCTCGATCCGATGACCGAACGCCTGCAGAACTTCCACCCGAACCCCACGGACGCCGGCGACACCTGGAACGTGCACGAGTGGCGGCTGTCACCGTAGCGATCCGCGCGCGAACCGGAGGGCAAGATGGCGCGCTACGCTCTGCGGCGCCTGGCAGGGGCGGCTCCGCTCTTCGTCCTCATCACGGCGATCTGCTTCTTCCTCATCCACCTAGTGCCTGGGGGACCACTCGCGGCCCTCGAGCTCCGACATCGCGGCGAGGACATCGAGCGGTTGCGCCTGGCGCTCGGACTCGATCGGCCGGTGATCGTGCAGTACTTCATGTGGCTGTCGCGGTTCCTACGTGGCGATCTCGGCGACAGCCTGATGACCGGCGAGCCGGTGTCGAGGATGATCCTCGAGCGCCTGCCGGCCACTCTGGAGCTCATGGGGACGGCGCTCGTTCTGTCTCTGGCAGTCGGGATCGCGGTCGGGATCGTCTCGGCCGTGCGGCGCGGCACATGGATCGACCACACCCTGGGAGCGCTCTCCCTGATCGGGCTGTCGGTGCCCGTCTTCTGGCTCGGTGTCGTGTGCCTGCTCGTCTTCTCGGCGCATCTCGGCTGGCTGCCGGCCTCCGGACGCGGCCCCGTCGGCGAGGCGTTCTCGCTGCTCGAGCGGCTGCGTCACCTGGTGCTGCCGGCCAGCGTCCTGGCCGCGGTGCAGGTGCCGCTGTGGAGCCGCTACATGCGCGGGAGCCTGCTCGACGTGCTGGGTGAGGACCACGTGCGCACCGCGCACGCCAAGGGGCTGCCGCGGCGACAGGTCGTTCTGCGCCATGCGGTGCGCCCGGCCCTGAACCCGGTCATCACGCTCCTGGGGCTGCAGGTGCCGGCGCTGTTCACGGGCGCCGTCATCACCGAGAAGGTGTTCGCCTGGCCGGGAATCGGGCGGCTGTTCTACGACACCGTGCGGCGCTTCGACTACACGGGATTGATGGGGATTCTCGCCATCGCGGCGGCGTTGATCATCCTGGGGAACCTGGCCGCCGATCTGACGAACGCCAGGCTCGACCCGCGCATCCGGCTCGGGGGTCGACGTTGAAGCCGATCGAACCGGCGAGTCCTTCCGGAAGCGTGCCGCGGGGTGCCGGGCGCGGCGCTCGCCGGCGGCGGCGCGGGATGGCGTCGCGCGTTGCTCTCGGGTTCCTCCTGGTGATCGTGGCTTCTGCCGTTCTCGCGCCTGTCCTCACGCCGTACCAGCGCGACGAGCAGAACATCCAGCAGCGCCTGGCTCGACCCGACGCACGGCATCCCTTCGGCACCGACGCCCTGGGACGCGACATCCTCACGCGCGCGATGTACGGCGGCCGCATCTCGCTGGGCGTGGCGGTCATCTCGACGCTGGTGGCCTTGACGCTCGGGATCTTCGTGGGCGCGACCGCCGGCTACGTGGGCGGGCGCGTCGACGGCGTGCTCACCGGCGTCGTCGACCTGGCGCTGTCGATTCCGATCTTCTTCCTCCTGCTGCTCATGGGATCCTGGTGGGGCTCGAGCTTCTGGATGCTCTGCCTGGTCATCGGCCTGGCGACGTGGATGCCCGTCGCGCGGCTCGTGCGGGCGTCGACCTTGTCGCTGCGCGAGCGCGACTTCGTCGAAGCGGCGCGCGCGCTGGGCATGAGCAGCTTCCGGATCGTCGTGCGGCACATTCTCCCGAACACCGTGGCGCCCATTCTGGTCGCGGCGGCGATCGGCAGCGCGCAGGCCATCCTGTTGGAGACCGCGCTCGGGTACCTCGGCTTCGGAGCGCAGCCGCCGACGCCCACGTGGGGCAACATGCTGCGCGACGTCCAGGATCAATACCTGCAGGCTCCCTGGGGAGCCGTGTTCCCGGGTCTGCTGATCTTCCTCACGGTTCTGGCGCTGCACGTCTTGAGCGACGCGTTGCGCGACCGGCTCGATCCGCGCCTGCGCACCTGAGCGGCCGGGCAGGGCGGGGCAGATCCGCTGCTCCGCCACCGAACGCGAGTACTCCAGGAAGCCCCGTCGCGAAAGCTCGCGTGCAGAAGATCTCCGAGGCCCTGGGTCCGCACGCTCCTCGACCACGAAGGCCTTCCAGGAGATGCCGCATCCCGCATGTGTCGTGGGCGGCGGGACAGGACGCATCCTGTCGCCGAGGGGGTGTGCGGCCGGTGAAGCCTGGCGCGGGGCAGTCGCAGCAGCGACGGCGGAGGTCGTGCGATGCGAAGAGGTTGGATGTTTCTCGTCCTCCAGCTCGGGGCGTTGATCCTGACGGCCGGATGCGAAGAAGATGCGAAGTTTCTCGATCCGCTGGTCGACGAGCCGGTGATCGATTCGGAGAAGGCGTTGATCACGAGCCTGGAGCGCGCCTACCGGGAGATGGACCTCGCGAGGTACACCTCCATCCTCTCGAACGAGGAAGGTGCCGGGTTCTCGTTCATCCTGAGCGAGCTGGCGGCGGCGGGAGAGACGCGGTGGGGGTACGAGGAGGAGGTGCGCGTCCACCGGCGGGTATTCGAGCCCAAGAACCTTCCGGAGGGTGAGCCGCCGGTGGACTCGGGACTCTGGCTGCGGTCGATCGACATCAGGTTGACACTGCAGGGGGAGTTCACCGAGCGGGCGGATCTCTACGTCGATCAGAACAGACCCCTGGACCCGGCCCGGTGGCGTGCCACGGATGCTCGGTACGCAGTCAGCGTGTTCTTCGAGACTCAAGGGAATACCGACTTCAGGATAGAGGCGGACGAGAACTTCGTCGTCATCGAGGATCTCACGAAGGAGGTCGGCGACAGCGGGAAGTTCCTGCTGTACGTCTGGACGGATCTCGATGCCGGCGGCAAGCCCGTCGTGGGTGCGGGCGCGCTCTTCTGATGTGACGCCGTCAGAACGGGCGGCGCCTTCTCGGGCTCAGAGGTCCGGGAAGCGGATGCGCAGGTCCGGTGGGATGGGCCCGTAGGTTTCCCAGTCCTTGAAGCCGCGCACGCGTGCGCGCCGCATCCAACGCGGGAAGCGCTTCTCCTGCAGGAAGGACAGCGACAGGATGGGCTGGGGCAGGTCGACGGCGCGCAGGTCCTCGAAGCCGACGTCGGGGAGGAACGACGGCAGCTCGAGTCTCACACCGGGGACGTAGACGCAGCTTCCCACCAGCGGAATCCTCGGCAACGACACGCGATCGACGTCGCGCGGCGTCGCCCAGAACATCGTGGCCGAAGGCTGGTGCGTCCCCCACTTTCTCACGTACATCCCTTCCATCGAGTGGAACAGGTAGAGATCGTAGGGCGCCGGCGGGCCGTTGCTGTGGATGAGTTCGGCCCTGCACGTGAAGTGCTCGGCGAGGAGGACCTCCACGACGCTGAAGAGGATCGTCGGCAGATCCATGATGAGCATGCGCCGCCGCTCACCCTCGAAGTCCGTCTCTTGGACGCGCAGCCGCAGGGTCTGCGTCCCGACCGTGGTCGTGCTGTCGACGTCCGTGCTGAGGTCGTACTGCACGCAGATGTGCCCCAGGCCCATCCGCCCGCGCTTCATGCGCGCGATCGGGTAGAGGCCCGGATCAGAGTACTTCTTGAAGGCTTCCCGGAGCGTCTCCTCGGTCGCCTCGTACACGTGGTTGGGATCCGTGGCGAAACCGATCATGTAGTGGAAGGAGTTGGCGGTCAGCATGCGGGTCAGCAGGTGCACCTGTCGCCTGGCCTCGCGGTCGCGGGGCGGCCCGAACTGACCCGAGGCGAACAGCGAGTCCATGCGGGCCACGAGAGACTGGTTGAATCGGGAGTACAGGCGTCCGAGCGAGTCCGCGTCGGCGGCCGACAGCTGCACGATCGGCACGCCGGGATCCTCGACGCACAGGGCGCAGCCCTGGAAACGGCGCGGCGGCACGCGGGAGACGGCACCGTCCCGCGGGGCCGCCGGGTCCGCGAGATCCCAGCGGCTCCCCCCGCGCGTGCCGGCCTGGCCCGACGACAGACCGGCGGCGACGCCCAGGCCGAGCGCCAGCGCGACGCCCGCCATGGCCTGCCTCGTGCGTCCGGTTGCCGTTCTCACGCTGCCCTCTCCAGCCCTCCAGGACGGTGCATCTCCGGCAGATGTTGGAAGTTACGTACCGTTCCTGCTAGAATACGATACTTGCTTCTCGAGCCACTCGGAACCTCTGCCCGAGGACGTCGAATGACCCCCCGAAAACTCGCGCTTCTGGCGCTCCTGTTCGCTCTGCGGCCCCTCCAGACACATGCCGGCATGGTGATCAACGAGGCCTTGCCCAACCCCAGCGGCTCGGACACCGACAACGAGCGCGTGGAGATCTACAACACCGGTCCGGACCCGGTCGACACAAGCGGCTGGGCCATCGAGGACGCCGCGACCATCGACAACTCCAGCATTCGGCGCCGCATTCCCGAGGACTTCGAGGCCGCACACGGCACCGACCCCGTCATCCAGCCAGGCGAGTTCCGCGTGGTTCTCGGCACGGGAGGGTCGGGTGCCGCCTACCTGAACAACACGGGCGACACGATCTACCTGGTGTCCGATCGCACCGGCAACCTCTCCTCGGTGGTGCACTCGGTGAGCTACAGCTCTGCGCCCGCGGGCCAGTGCTGGGCGAACATCCCCGACGGATCCGATCCGGCCAACTTCGACTGGCGCGGCTGCACCTTCGGTGTGTCCAACTGTGCATCGGACGCGATTCCTCCCGACCCGGTGACCGACTTGGCCGCGGCGCCGGGCGCCTGGGAGGGGGAAGTGGATCTCACCTGGACCGCCGTCGGGAACGACGGCCAGACGGGGCTCGCCCTGCTGCACGTCGTCAAGTACAACACGGTGCCCATCACGAGCGGCAACTTCGATGCGTCGTTCGATGCGTTCAACGAGCCGCTGCCGGGTTCCCCCGGCACACCGCACTCGATGACCGTCTTCGGGCTGACGCCCGGCCAGACCCACTGGTTCGCGATCAAGACGCTCGATTGCCAGAACACCTCGGGGCTGTCGACCAGCGTTCCTTCGACGCTGCCCGGCGTCACGCCGCTGCCCTTCGTCGACCGCACGATCGACCTGCAGCACTGGTACGGCACCCTGCACTCGCACTCCACCTACTCGGACGGTGCCGACACCCCCACCGCTGCCTGGAACTTCGCGCGCAACCTGGCACCCACGCCGCTCGACTTCCTGGCCGTCACCGATCACAACCACAGCGGCGCCGGACCGATGACGCCGGCGCTCTACCAGCTGGGGCTCGCCGAGGCCGCGGCGACCACGGTGGACGGCTCGTTCGTGGCCATCTACGGCCAGGAATGGGGCCTGGCCGTCAACGGGCACGTGAACGTCTTCGAATCGCCGGTGCTGTTCGGATGGCAGGCCGGGAACTTCGACGTCTTCGTGGCTCAGGACGACTACACCGGTCTGTACACGGCGGTCCGGAACAATCCGAGCTCCTGGGGGGCGCTGGCGGAGCTCTGCCATCCGGGTAGCGGAGACTTCGAGAGCTACGCCGTCACGGTGGATGGCGCCTCGGTGCTGCGCGGCATCGCTCTCATCAACGGTCCCGCCTTCTCGCAGGCCACCGACGAGAGCGACGTCGGCAACACGAACTTCGATTCGCAGTTCCATACGGCGCTGAACAACGGCCTCTTCGTGAGCCCGTACGGCGATCAGGACAACCACAACCCCACTTGGGGAGCGAGTTCCGAGTCGCGGGCGGTGATCCTCGCAACGACGCTTTCGAAGGACTCGCTGATGGCGGGCATTGCCGCACGCCGGACCTTCGCCTCGCAGGATCACAACGTGCAGGTGAACATGAAGGCCGATGGCTGGCCCATGGGCGCGCGCTTCACGGCGAAGGTCGGCGCCGGGGTGAACTTCGACGTGTCGGTGAGCGATTCCGATGGGGACAACGTCGCGCAGTTCGAGCTCTTGCGGGGGACCCCGGGAAGCGCAACCCCGGCGATCGTCGCCACGGCCGAGAACGTCGACCGTTTCGTGTACCGGGACGAGGAGGTGCCGGCGCCGCTCGACGGCGCCAAGCGTGTGTACTACCTGCGCATCACGCAGGACGACAACCATCGCATCTGGACCGGACCGGTCGAGGTGACCTTCTCGACCGCGGTCGCGGTGGCCGAGAATCCGCCCGGCGCGCGGCTGGCGGC
>JBHHXQ010000191.1:0-6896 GCA_046757105.1 Candidatus Krumholzibacteriia bacterium | reverse complement strand
TGATTGAGAAGGTCCTCGGAGTAGGCCGCCAGCGTCGTGCGATGCTGCCCCGCCTCGACCATGGAGCGGAACTCGTGCCGACGTTTGCACAGGCCGAGGAAGAAGGACAGGAAGAAAGTCACCACCAGAAGCCAGGGCGAGATGGTCAGGCTCGTCCCCAGCGTGTTGAGCGCGATCACACCGGCGATGGCGCGGATCAGGAAGCTGATCGAGATGCTGATCACGTCCACGATGACCACGTTCTTGAGGTAGAGCGAGTACGCGAAGTTGAAGGCCAGGAAGCCGACGCTGATGAACAGGAACTGGATGCCCATGACCCCCGCCGCGGTGAGCGCCACCGCGAGCACGAAGATCGACCACAGCAGCGTCACGCGCACCGGAAGCAGTCCCGAGGCGAGAGGTCGCTTGCGCTTCGTCTCGTGCATGCGGTCCGCCTCGAGATCCAGCAGATCGTTGATGGTGTAGACCACGCCGGAGAGCAGGCAGAAGACGGCGAACGCCGCGGTGCTGCGCAGGACCATCGAACCGTGCAGCAGGTTCTTGGAAAAGATGAGCCCCGCAAACAGGATGAGGTTCTTGCTCCACTGGCGCACGCGCATCTCGCGCAGCAGCAGCAGGAACATCTGCACTGGAGCCGACCTCGCCGCGACCATGGCCGTGGCGGCGTGACCGGCGTCCAGGGGGCTCGCACTCTCCGCCTCGAGTGTCTTGCGTGACATCTAGCCCCGCCCCGCCGAGGTCGCATTCAGATTGCGCAGGAGGTCGTGGATCTTCACCACGAGGAGGTTGATGGCCACGGCGTTGTGCCCACCGTGTGGGATGATCAGGTCCGCGTAACGTTTCGTCGGCTCCACGAACTGCTGGTACATCGGTTTCACTGTGCTGCGATACTGCTCGACCACGGACTCCACGCTGCGCTGCCGTTCCCGGACGTCACGCATCAGGCGCCGCATGAAGCGCTCGTCCGCATCCTCGTCGATGAAGATGCGGATGTCCATCTGCCTGCGGAGCTCCTCGTTCTCGAGCACCAGGATCCCTTCGAGCAGCAGGATGTCGGCGGGTCCGAGGATCTGCGTCTCCTCCCGGCGCCGGTGCAGCTCGTAGTCGTAGACGGGGCTGTGGATCACGCCGCCGTCTCGGAGCTGGGCCAGATGCGCGAGGAGAAGCGAGGTCTCGAAGGCGTCGGGATGGTCGTAGTTGATGCGCGCGCGCTCCTCGAACGGCTGGGGCGAGAGATCCTGGTAGTAGTCGTCGTGGTGGATGATCTCGACGCGCTCCGCGGGGAAATGGCTCTTCACGTTCAGGGCCACCGTCGTCTTCCCCGAGCCGGTGCCGCCGGCGATGCCGATGACGATTGGACGCTGCATGAAGCCGCCCCCTCCGAGGCGCGAGACCTCTTGCAGCTTAACAAGTTACAAATCGCGCCGCAAGCTGACCCGGGCCCCCGGTGGGGTCCCCTGGATGCTGCTGGGGCCTGCGCCTCGGCGGTCTGGAATAGGACCTGACCGACCAGCCGGCGCTGTGCTAGGTTGCGCGCTGGGCCGGATGCGCCTGGACGTACCGGGAAGCAAGGGAGGATGGCGTTGAACGGCAACATGTTTCGGGAGTACGACATCCGCGGGATCGCGGGCACCGATCTCGACGGGGCTTCGGTCGAGACGCTCGGACGCGCCTTCGGGACCCACTATCGCTCGCTCGGGTGCGGGCGGATCGTGGTGTCCCGCGACATGCGCCTTTCCTCCGAGGACTACGAGGCCGCGCTCATCCGCGGGCTGCGCGCGACGGGCTGCGACATCATTCACGTGGGCCTGATGCCCACCCCGGTCATGTACTTCGCGGTCGAGACGCTGCAGGCGGACGGTGGCATCACCGTGACGGCCAGCCACAACCCGCCGGAGTTCAACGGGTTCAAGAGCCGCACGCGCGAGCGTGCCCTCTTCGGAGAGGACATCCAGCGCATCTGGCAGCTGGTGCAGGGTGGCCGGTTCGAAACGGGCTCCGGAGAACTCGAGCGTCAGGAAATCCTCGGGGCCTACGTGGATCACATCGCTCGGGACGTGAAGCTGGCGCGGCCGCTCCACGTCGCCATCGACTGCGGGAACGGCATGGGCGGCATCGTGGCCCCGCTCCTTCTGGAGCGACTCGGGTGCACGGTGGAGGGCCTCTACACCGACCTGGACGGCAACTTCCCGAACCACGTCGCCGACCCGACGGTGCCCGAGTACATGCAGGACCTCGCCGACCGTGTGCGGGAGAGCGGTGCCGCCGTGGGCATCGGCTTCGACGGCGACGCGGACCGCGTGGGCGTCGTCGACGAAACCGGACGTCTGCTGTTCGGGGACGAGCTGCTCATTGTCTTTGCACGTTCGATTCTGCCGAAGAACCCGGGCGCGGTGGTCTTCGACGTCAAGTGCAGCCCGGCGCTCGTGGACGAGGTGAAACGCCTCGGAGGGCGCCCGGAGATGTGGCGCACCGGCTACCCGCACATCCAGTCGCGCATGGCCGAGACGGGGGCCGAACTGGCCGGTGAGATGAGCGGACACATGTACTTCGCCGACCGCTACCTGGGCTACGACGACGGCATCTACGCCGCCTGCCGGGTTCTCGAGATCCTCTCTTCCGAAGAGCGCCCACTGAGCGCGAGCCTGGCCGGCGTGCCGCGCTACGTGTCGACTCCGGAGATCCGCGTCGACTCGACCGACGAGGAGAAGTTCGGTATTGTCGGCGAGATCGCGGAGCACTTCCGCGGGCAGTACGACACGATCGACGTGGATGGGGTCCGTATCCTGTTTCCCGGCGGCTGGGGGCTCGTGCGCGCGTCCAACACGCAGCCGATCCTGGTCCTGCGCTTCGAGGCGGACACGCAGGAGAACCTCGACAGGATTCAGGACATCGTGCGGGAGAAGCTGCGCGAGTTCGAGAGCGTGAAGGTGGAATTCTAGGTCGTCTGCGCGCGTGCGCTCGGCGGGGGTCGGCGACCTGTGTGGGGCGCGGGCCGCCCCGAGGGCCACACACCCCATGCGAGCCGGAGACGGCACTTCACGCGAGCAGGACATGAACGCTTCAGGCGGGCGCGAAACGCACTCTTCCAAGGACGCTGCCCGCGCGCGGGAAGCGTGCTCTGCCACGGGCGTCCCCGGAGGGGATGTCGACCGCGAAACGAACATCGCGTCGCACCAGGAGATGGACCGAAAAGCGGCAGGTCCAAACGTCGAGCTGCCCGCGGTGCGGGTGGCGTTGGTGCACGACTGGCTGACGGGAATGCGCGGCGGCGAGAAGTGTCTCGAGGTGCTCTGCGAGCTGTTTCCGTGCGCCGACCTGTTCACGCTGCTGCACAATCCCCGCAGCGTGTCCGCGGCCATCGAGGACCGCCACATCGTGACGAGCTTCATCCAGAAGCTGCCGGGAGCGCCCACGGGGTACCGCCGTTACCTGCCCCTGTTTCCACTCGCGGCCGAGAGCTTCGACCTGCGCGGCTACGATCTCGTGATCTCGACGAGCCACTGCGTCGCCAAGGGCGTGCGGCCGCCGACCGGCGCCCTGCACCTGTGCTACTGCTTCACGCCGATGCGCTACGTCTGGGATCAGTTCGACGCCTACTTCGGTCCCGGCCGGGCCGGGCTGCTGACACGCGCCGCGGCGCACCTCGTGCGGCGGCCGCTGCAGTCCTGGGACGTGCGGACCGCCGACCGCGTGCACCACTTCATCGCCGACTCCGAGACCGTACGCGATCGTATCCGCCAGCACTACGGCCGCGACTCCGAGGTCGTGTTCCCACCCGTGGACTGCGATGCCTTCGCCCCGGATCCGGGTGCGCCGGACGACTACTTCCTCGTCGTCTCCGCGTTCGCCGGCTACAAACGCGTCGATGTGGCCATCGAAGCCGCACGCCTCGCCGAAGTGCGGCTGATCGTCGTCGGGCAGGGGCCGGATCTCGAGCGCCTGCGCCGTCAGGCGCACGGGGCGCGCGTCGAGTTCCGCGGCTGGCAGTCGCCGGCCGATCTGGCTCGTCTGTACGCGCGCTGCCGCGCGCTTCTGTTCCCTGGCGAGGAGGATTTCGGCATCACACCTCTGGAGGTGACGGCCTCCGGCCGTCCGGTGATCGCGCTGGCCGCCGGCGGAGCCCTCGAAACGGTCGTGCCCGGCAAGACCGGCATCCTGGTGCCGTCCGCCTCTGCCGCCGCCTGGGCCCGGATCCTGCGCGAGTTCGGCGACGACAGCTTCGACGCCCGCACGCTGGTCGAGCACGCCCGCCGCTTCGACCGCCCGCGCTTCGCCTCCCAGATGCGCCACGTCATCGCCCGCGAGTGGTCCCGGTGGACCCAGAAGAGCGCCAGGAGCCACGACTAGCGAGTACCGCGACCGGGTGATTCTGGTTTTCTCGACGAGGACGCCGCGCGAGGGGCGGCCCGGCATGCTCTTTGGTCCTGCGCTCAAACAGATGGGGGCGGGGGATCGGTCAGTCTGATGGCTTCCGACGCCGGCCCGCCCCATAACTCGCGCCGGACCAAAGAGCATGCCGCCGCGCGACGGAGCACACATGCACATTCACCCGGTCGCGGCACAGGGAGACACGGCCTTGCGCCTGGGGTCGCGCACCGCGAAACCCTGCCGGCGGACGACGCGACGCCGGATCAGGAGTGCCTCTGGCCCGGGCCCTCCGACGCCGGCGGGAGGATCAGTGCCAGTGCACGTCGGTCTCGGTCTTGTCCCCGACGTACCAGATGCCCGGCCGGGCGAGTGACTCCTGAGAAGGTCGCACGTGCACCGGGAGCTGCTGCGCGTCGATCCGGAAGAGCTCGTCCAGGCTCTGCAGGATGAAGCCATCGCGTTCCAGCCGTTGCTCGAGCAGCTCGCGCGCCTCGCGGCGGCTCTCCGCGGTGAGGAAGAAGTCTTGCACGAAGCTGCGGTTGCTGCGCCGGCCAGCGCGGGCGCGGCGGTTCGAGGCCAGCACCACGATGGCGCGCCAAGCCACCAGACCGAGCGGGTTGCCCTCGTCGTCGACGTTCTGCTCTTCGTCCTGCTGGAGCTGCAGGCCGAAGACGTGACGCAGCGCGTCCGCCACGTGCAGGTAGTCGAACTGCGGGCCCCGCAAACCGCGGTACTCGGTGAGCGCGAGGTGTGTGTGGGAGCGTTCGTAGAAGAACTCCAGCTTCCGGGACTTCAAGCCGTGATGGATCAGGACGTCGGTCACCGGCCCGAGCTCGGGCGAAAACACCACGATCTCCTTGTGGTCGGCCATGAAGATCTCGAGGGGCGCATCGTAGCTGAAGGCCCCGATTCCCAGCATGCCGTCCTCGGTGAGGGTGAACTCGTAGGCCTGGAACACCTCCATGAGCTGCCCGCGGTCCACGCGCGACTCGCTCAAGAAGACGTCGCGCTCGGTGTAGACGTCTTCGGAGGCGCGTTCCAGGACCACCTGGACCGACTCCGGCAGCAGCTCGCACAGATCGAGGAAGAGAGGCACCAGTTTCTCCGCGCTCGCCACGGCCACCGTGCGGTAGCGATCCCCCATGGGATCGTCGGAGTCGGGAGTGAAATAGTCCGACTCGTAGCCCTCCTCCTGCTCGTATTCGTCGTCCGGGAAGGCGCCGTACGGATACAGAAAGCTCCCGACCTTCTTGCGAATCAGGGGTAGGAGTTCATGGAACTCGGACACGCAGACCTCCCACTCAGTAGGCGTTGCGACGCGAGACCACGGAGCGCATGGTCATGGCCAGGATCTTGATGTCGAACGCGAGCGACCAGTTCTCCACGTAGTAGATGTCGTACTGCGTGCGGTCCGCGAGCGGCGTGTCGCCGCGCAGCCCGTTCACCTGCGCCCACCCCGTGATCCCCGAGCGCACCTTGTGGCGCTCGAAGTAGCGCGGGATGGCGTCGCGGAACTCCTGGACGAAGACCGGTCGCTCCGGCCGGGGCCCGACCAGGCTCATGTCCCCGCGCAGCACATTCTGCAGCTGCGGGAGCTCGTCGAGGCTGTAGCTGCGCAGCCACTGCCCTACCCGGGTCCGGCGTGGATCGCCGGCCCTGGCGAAGATCGGCCCCGTGCTCCGCTCGGCATCCTGGCGCATGGTGCGGAACTTGAGCATCTCGAAGATGCGCCCGTCGCGCCCCACCCGCTGCTGCCGGAACAGCACCGGCCCGGGGGAGGAGAGCCGCACGGCCAGCGCAATGCAGAGCAGCAGCGGCGCCAGCAGGATCAGCAGGACGCCGGAGAGGACGATGTCGAAGGTGCGCTTGAACACGCGGTGGATACCGGTGAGGGCCACCTGGCCGAGCTCCATGAACGGCAACCCCTCGGTGTGGTGCACGTGCAGGCTGCTGGCGCGCACATCGTCGAGGTCGGGTACCAGGGTTACCCGCACCTGCGAGTCGGCCAGCAGCTCGAGCACCGGCAGGAGCTGCTCGACCTGCCGGAATGGCAGGGTGACGAGAACCACGTCGGCGTGATGCTGTTCGGCGACCTGCCTCAGCTCCTCCACCGTACCCAGAGCCGGAAGCTCGCCTGGCTCCTCGCCCGGCCGCAGGACCTCGCCGACCACCACAAACCCCAGACCCGGCCGGCTGCGGAACGTGCGCAGGATCCGGTCTTGCATGGGCCCGCGGCCCACCAGCACCACGCGTTCCACACCCACGCCCATCGACCTGGCGATCAGATGCAGGTAGCGCGCAAAGAGCCGTCCGCCGAGAAGAAACACGTAGCTCGCCGCCATGAACCCCAGCACGAAGGTGCGTGAGAACGAGTAGCCGCGATAGAAGAAGGCGGCCGCCGCCAGGAGCATCGTCGCCATGAGCACCACACGCACCAGACCGGTGATGTCGTCCACGATGCTCGGCCGCCGGCGCAGGTCGTACAAACCGTGCGCATGCAGGATGCCCGCGAACGCCGCGAGCAC
>JBHHXQ010000190.1:0-6910 GCA_046757105.1 Candidatus Krumholzibacteriia bacterium | reverse complement strand
GGCGAGCGGCGGTGGCCGTGATGCCGTTGCGCTTCGGATCGGGTTCACGCAGCCGTCTCGCACAGCTCCTTTCCATGGGAGTTCCCACCGTGATCACACCGGTCGCTGCGAGAATGCTCGATGTCGTCTCCGGCGACGGTGTCCTCGTGGCCCCCGACGGTGCGGACTTCGCCGAGGCCGTGGCCCAGGTGCTCAACGACTCGTCCTTGCGCAAGGATCTCTCGAGGCGGGGACGCGAGACGGCGGAGGCGCGTCTGTCCATGCGAGCGACCTACGAGCACATGACGGAGGTCCTCGGGAACGCGGCGCTCGAGCTCCCGGGTGGCATCCGTTGCGTGTGACCGGGCGCGCCGACCCGCCGGTCGAGAACGGCGTCCTGGGGCCACGCGGTCGCCACCGGCTCGGTCCCGTGCTGGCGGTCGCTCCAGGCAGGTTGTATCCTGTCCCGGAAACGCCGCGTTCGAAGCTCGGGTTTCGCCGCCCAGAGGGCGTTCGGGGGGAGAAGATGGCCTTGCAGAAGCACAGGGGGTCGCACGGGTTCGTGCGGGTGGCATGTTTCTCGGCCTCTGCGTCCCCGGGTGGCTCGGGGAGGGCGGACGCCGCGACTGGACGCCGGTCGGGGGCCGCCGAGAGGCTGGCTGCCGAGGTTCGCCGGCACCTGCAAGCGGCGCGCGAGGCGCGCGACGCGCTGCTCGCGGCGCCGGATCCACGCTCCATCGAGAACACCTTGGCGCTGTACGACGAGATCCTCCTGCACCTGGACGCGGCTGGTCACAAACCCGCTCTGCTCGAGCGCGTGCATCCCGATCCCAGCGTGCGCGCGGTCGCCGAGGCGGCCACCCGGGAGGTCGACAAGTTCGCGACCGAGCTGTCGCTCAACCGTGATGTGTTCCAGGCCCTGAGGCGGATCGACGCCAGCGCAGCCGATGCCCCGACACGCTACTATCTCGAGCGCACGCTCCGGGACTACCGGCGCGCCGGCGTGGACAAGGACGAGGCGACCCGCAAGCGCATCCAGGAGTTGAACGAGGAGCTCACGCTTGTCGGACAGGCGTTCGCGCGAAACATCCAGTCCGACACGCGTACCGTCTTCGTGGAGCCGGGCGATCTCGAGGGTCTTCCCGGGGATTACGTCGAGGCGCACGAGCCGGCCGAGGACGGCAACGTGGCGATCACGACGGACCATCCGGACTACGTGCCGTTCATGGCGTACTCGAAGAGCGCGGCGGCGCGCGAGCGCCTCTACAAGGAGTTCCGCAACCGCGGCCATCCCGCGAACCTCGAGGTCCTGGACCGACTTCTGGTCCTCCGCTACGAGCTGGCCCGGCTGCTCGGCTACGACAGCTGGGCCGCCTACATCACCGAAGACAAGATGGTCGGCAACGACGAGGCGGCACGGGATTTCATCGAGCGCATCGCACGAATCGCCGAGCGGCGCGGTCGGGCGGACTACGCCAAGCTCCTCGAGTACAGGTGTCGCGATTCCCGGTGCGCGACCGAGGTCGCCGACTGGGAGAAGGAGTACTACGAGGAGGTCGTGAAGAGGGAGGAGTACGACTTCGGCTCGCAGTCGGTGCGACCGTATTTCCCCTACGAGCGGGTCAAGAAGGGGCTCCTGGATCTGACGTCGAGGATGTTCGGTGTCGAGTACCGGCAGGTGACCGATCCGTCCGTCTGGCACGCGGACGTCGAGACGTACGACGTCTACGAGGGCGGCGCGAGAATCGGGCGCTTCCATCTCGACATGCACCCGAGGCCCGACAAGTACAAGCACGCGGCGCAGTTCACGATCGTGAACGGGGTCGCCGGGAGGCAACTTCCGGAGGCGGCGCTCGTCTGCAACTTCCCCGGCGGAGACCCGGATGACCCGGGGCTCATGGAGCACGACGACGTGGAGACCTTCTTCCACGAGTTCGGACACCTGCTGCACGTCATCTTCGCCGGTCGGCAGCGCTGGATGGGGATTGCCGGGATCTCGACCGAGTGGGACTTCGTCGAGGCGCCCTCCCAGATGCTCGAGGAGTGGGCGCGCAACGCCGGCGTCCTGCGCACGTTCGCGCGACACCACGAAACCGGCGAGCCGATTCCGGCGGAGCTGGTGGAGCGCCTGCGACGCGCGAGCGAGTTCGGGAAGGGCACCTATGTCCGACAGCAGATGTACTACGCGATGCTGTCGCTCAGCCTGTACGACCGCGATCCGAAGGAACTGGATACCACCGCACTCACGCGCGAACTGCAGAACGAGTACAGCATGTACGGCTACGTGGACGGCACGCACTTCCAGCTCAGCTTCGGACATCTGGACGGCTACTCGGCCATCTACTACACGTACATGTGGTCCTTGGTGATCGCCAAGGACATGTTCAGCAGCTTCGACCCGAGCAATCTCCTGGATCCCGACCTCGCCGGCAGGTATCGCGAGAGGGTGCTGGCGGCGGGCGGTTCGGCGCCGGCCGCCGATCTGGTGGCCCGCTTCCTCGGTCGTCCGTACGGCTTCGCGGCCTACGAAGCCTGGCTCAACGCGAAGTGACCACCGTCAGGCCGACTCCGGGCGGCGGGCGATCAAGCGGGCGACGTGGGCACCGTCGTGGAACCCCTCGTCGGACTCGAGGACGTCGAGGTGCGGGAAGGAGCGCAACAGCTCGCCGGGAGCGAGGAGACGCCGCCGGTTGCGTGGATGTCCGAACGCGGCCGCCTGCTTCTCCGTGAAGGTCTCGTACACCAGGATGCCGCCTGGCGTGAGAGCATCCTCGAGAGCCGCGAAGAGCGAGCGCTCCAGGTAGCGCACGACGACGATGATGTCGGCGCCCAGACCGTGCAGCGCTCCCGACTTCTCGAGGTCGCGCTGCAACGTCCGGATGCAGGCCCCGTGGCGGGTCGCGAGATCCCGGGCGCGCTCCAGAGCGTCCGCCAGGACGTCGACGCCGGTCACCTCCAGACCGCCGAGCGCCAGGTAGACGGCGTTGCGCCCGGTCCCACAGGCGATGTCGAGCGCCTGCGGGCCGGGAAGCCGGGCCTTGTAACGCTGCACGGCGTGCTCCACGGCGGCGGCCGCCTCCCAGAGCCGGGTGCGGCTCGGACGACCCGTCTCGACCGCGAGGTGCTCGCGCCACGTTTCGTCCGGATAGTGGCGGACGACCTGGCGGCCCGCCAGCCGCAACGCTTCGAGCACCGGCCGGACGGCGGTGGTCGAGCCCCCGACGATGACCAGAGGACGGCAACGGGGCGGCAGAAGGTAGGCGCGCTGCAGGATGTCATCGAGTTCGAGACGGACTGCTCCCGCGGGTCGTTCTCGCGCGTACGATCCCTCGTCGCGCAGGTCGACGCAGGCCGTGTGGATCTTCGACATCTCCCGGGTTCGATCGGCCCGCTAGTTGGAGTCGTACTTCTCGACGATCCGTCGGACCAGGTCGGAGGTGGAGAAGCCCTCGATGATTGGGACCAGCTCGACGTGCCCGCCGTAACTCTCCACGAAGCTGCGGCCGACGACCTCGTGGATCGCGTAGTCGCCGCCCTTGACCAGGGCGTCCGGCCGGATGATCTCGATGAGCGCCATCGGAGTCTCCTCGGGGAAGATCGACACGAAGTCGACGCAATCGAGCGCGGCCAGCACGTGGGCTCGCTCGCTCTCGCCGATGAGGGGCCGCATCTCGCCCTTCAGTGCGCGCACCGAGGCGTCGTCGTTGATCCCCACGATCAGCAGATCCCCGAGCGAGCGCGCCTTCCGTAGCAGCTTGATGTGTCCCACGTGCAGGATATCGAAGCAGCCGTTCGTGAACACGACGCGCTTCGATTGCCCCCGAGCTTGCGCGATCACCTTCTGGATCTCGCTCCGCGACAGGATCTTGCTGCCCGCCGCTTCCCGCCCTCCCTCGAGGACCTCGACGATCTCGTCGAAGCTCACCGCGGACGCACCGATCTTGCCCACCCCGATGCCCGCGGCCACGTTGGCGAGCTGTGCCGCATGCTCGGCATCGGCGCCCCGGAACAGGGTCATGGCGAACACGCTGAGCACAGTGTCCCCGGCGCCGGTCACGTCGAAGACCTCGCGCGCCGCGGTCGGGATGTGGAGCGGCGGGCGCTCGGTGCGCAGCAGCGTCATGCCGTCCTTGCCGCGAGTCACCAGCAGGCCCGAGCCGCGCACATGATTCAGGATCTTCTGCCCGGCGCGGACGATCTCGTCGTCGTTCCGTGCCGGCATGTGTGAGGCGGCCTCCAGCTCCTTGCTGTTCGGCGTCACGATGTCGAAGCCGAGGTAGCGGGTGTAGTCGGTGCCCTTGGGATCCGCCAGGATGAGCCTGCCGTCCTGCTGCGCCTGCCGGCGCGCGGCGGCCAGAAGCTCGCGCGTCAGCACGCCCTTGCCGTAGTCGCTGCACACCACACCGTCCACGTGCGGGATCCGTGCGGAGATCTTGTCGATGAGCTGCTGCTGCAGCTCGTCACCCAAGCGCTGTCTCCTCTCGCGGTCGATGCGCAGGATCTGCTGCGCGTGTGCCATGACGCGCAGCTTCATGGTGGTGGGCCGGATGGGATCGTCCAGCACCTCGTCCGCATGCACGCCGATCTCGGAGAGCAGATCGCGCAGGCGCCCGCCCTTGTCGTCCCTGCCGACGACGCCGGCCAGCCAGACCTCGCAGCCCAGCGCCGCCAGGTTCTGCGCCACGTTCGCGGCGCCTCCCAGGCCGTCGTGGTGCGACGCCCACTCGATCACCTGCACCGGAGCTTCGGGCGAGACGCGGTCCACGTTCCCCCAGATGTACTCGTCCAGCATCAGGTCGCCGACCACGAGAACCTTCGCCCCGTGCCCCCGCTCGAGAGCCTCACGCAAGACCTGACCCGACGAACTCATGTTTCCCCCCTGGTGGCGTTCCCGGTGTCGTTGGCCGTCCCGGCGGTTAGAACATCGTCGACCATCTCGCACAGGATGTGGCCGAGCGTGATGTGGCACTCCTGGATCCGGGCGGTGTCGTCGGAAGGGATGACGATCGCATGGTCGACCAGATCGCGGATCTCGCCGCCCGTCCTGCCCAGGAACGCCGCAGAGGTGATGCCGCCGATCTGCTTGGCGCGCACGATGCCGCGCTTGACGTTCGGTGAATTGCCGCTCGTGCTGATGCCCAGGATCACGTCGCCCGGGACGGCGAGCGCCTCGATCTGGCGCTCGAAGATGTGCTCGAAGCCGTAGTCGTTGCCCACCGACGTCAGGATGGAGGTGTCGGTGGTGAGCGCGAGCGCCGGCAGGCCGGGACGTTCGCTCACGTAGCGGCCGACGAGCTCGGCCGCGATGTGCTGCGAGTCGGCGGCGCTGCCGCCGTTGCCGAAGATCAGGAGTCTGTGTCCATTCTGCAGAGCGCGCCGCGTCGCCTCGACGAGGGCTTCGAACGGCTCCAGCTCCGCCGCGCCCAGACGCAGCTTGAGCTCGGCACTCTCGCGCAGTCGCTGCAGGATCTGTCGCATGGCTTCCCCCGGACCGCACCCGCCCTGGAGCGCAACCTCAACACTAACAAGCACTTCCGCGTGCAGTCAAGGTGCCCCCGGAAGCAGCCCCTGCGGGCGCCTCATGCATGTCGGGTGCCGGTCTCTCCGGCAGCCGCCGGCGCCCGGATGCGGACGCGCGGGCCACCCTGCCTAGCCGAGCGTCCTCCGGACGGTGTCCACCAGGCGGTCGACATCGGACTTGCTGTTGTACAGATGCACCGCAAACCTGAATCGCCCCTCGCGCAACGCGAAGTACACCCGGGCGTCGGCCAGTGCGGCCCGCAGCGCCTGGGTGCCTGCGGATTCGCCGCCGCCGACGGCCACGATCGGGCTGGCCCGGCGACCCGCAGCGCAAAGCTCCAGGCCGCGGACTCCAGACAGGCCCTCCCGCAGGTGCCAGGCGAGCTCCGTGTTGTGTGCCTCGATGGCGGCGATTCCGACCCCGTTCAACAGCTTCAGGGATTCGCGCAGCGCCAGGATGTCGTGCAGGTTCGCCGTCCCCAGCTCGAAGCGCCGCGCGTCCGTGTACAGCTCGCGCGGATACCGTAGCAGCCGATCGAAACGCCCGCCGTAGTCGACGTTCAGCCAGCCGAGGATCGGCAGCCGGAGTCGTTCGATCAGCTCGCGGCGCACGTAGAGGAACCCGGTGCCGCGCGGTGCGAGCAGCCACTTTTGCCCGCCGGTGGCCAGGAAGTCGAGGCCGATCCGGCTCGGCCTCACGTCGCAGCTGCCCACACCCTGGATGCCGTCCACGACCGTGTAGATTCCACGATCGCGACAGAACGCAGCCAGCGCTTCCAGGTCCGGCCGGTAGCCGTCGTGGAACTGCAGCAGGGAGATGGCCACCACCCGCGTGCGCGCGTCGCATGCTGCAGCGAGCGACTCGACCTCGGCCCGGTTTCCCGGCACCTCCACCATGCGCAGCTCGACGCCGCGGCTCTCGAGATTGCGCCACGGGTACACGTTGGCCGGGAACTCACCCCGCGCCAGGACCACGTTGTCGCCCGGCTCGTACTCGATCGAGTTGGCTGCCAGGTTCAGACCGTGTGACGTGTTGAACGTGAGAGCGATGGCCTCGGGCTCGCAACTCAACAGCCGCGCTGCTTCGGCTCGGGTGTCCGCGAGAACCTCGAACAGGCCGTACGGTGAAATGCCTTCCAGGTAGTGATGCTCCGAGAAGAACCGCTCCAGAACCCTGCGGCCACGCTCGGGGATCAGGCCGTTGGCCGCCGTGTTGAAATAGGTGATGCGCTCGAGTATCGGGAACTCGCTGCGGATTGCGCGGAGGTCCAGAGTCTTCGTGCTCCGATCTTCCGGATTCATCCTGGCCTCTCGTGTCCGCGGAGCGGCTTGCGCATGTGCCCGACGTGTGTCGGGTGTTCGTCCCGGCCGCCGGACGCCTCCCGGCCCGCGGGGCGGGGCGCCTGCGGGC
>JBHHXQ010000189.1:0-6918 GCA_046757105.1 Candidatus Krumholzibacteriia bacterium | reverse complement strand
ACGATCCGCGACGTCTGCCCGTTCCTCGCGGTCGCCGGGACGGCGATGACGGGATGCCCGCCCTTGGAGCGCGCCGCGCCCCGGATGAAGTCCACCTGGCCTCCGAAACCCGAGTAGATGTAGGGGCCGATGGAGTCGGAGCACACCTGCCCCGTGAGATCCACCTCGATGGCCGAGTTGACGGCCACCATGTTGTCGTTCTGGCTCACGATGACCGGATCGTTCACGTAATCGACCGGGTGAGCCTCGATGAGCGGGTTGTTGTCGAGGTAGTCGTAGAGCTCTTCGCTTCCCAGGGCGAAGGTGATGACGACCTTCCCGGGATGGATCGACTTCCGGTTGCCGGTGACGACGCCGCGCTCGACGGCCCGCATGACGCCGTCGCAGATCATCTCGGTGTGCACCCCGAGCTCGAGCGGTCCCTCCATGGCCTCGTACACGCAATCGGGAATGCCGCCGATGCCCATCTGGATCGTCGAACCGGGTCGGATCAGCGGCAGGATGTGCTCCGCGATCGACTTCTCCACCTGGCTCGCGGGCTTCGTCTCCAACGTCGGCAGGGGCTCGGTATGTTCCACGACGGCCGCCACGCGGCTCACGTGGATGAAGGTGTCGCCCAGCATGCGCGGCATCCTCTCGTTGACCTGGACGATCACCGTCTTCGCCGCCTGGCAGGCCGCCCTGGAAGCCAGCGTCTCGACTCCCAGGCTCATGAAGCCGTGCTCGTCGGGCGGCGACACCTGCACCATGGCCACATCCAGCGGCACGATCCGCTCCCTGAACAGGCGCGGGATCTGGTGCAGGAAGATGGGCACGTAGTCGGCGCGACCGTCGTTGACCGCCCTGCGGTCCGCGGGCCCGACGAACAGCGAGTTGTGACGGAAGTGCCCCTCCATACCGGGCGCCGACAGCGGGTCCTCACCGAGGAGCAGGACGTGGTTGAGTCGCACGTTCTCCAGCTCGTCCCGGCGATCGGCCAGGGCACGCACCAGACCGGCGGGGATGGCGGCGTTGCCTCCGTAGTAGACGCAGTCGTGGCTGTGGATCACGCGCACCGCCTCGGCCGCGCTCGCCAGCTTGGACCTGTAGTCGTCGAGCCAGTTCATGATCGCTCACCCTCTCCCATCACTTCCCGAAGCGACGAGACGGGAAGGCCGAGCGTCCCAGCGGCCCTCTCGTTCACCAGATGCCCTTCGTACAGGTAGACCCCCTCGGCCAGTCCCGGATCGCTCGCGAGCGCGCCGTCCACGCCCTTGACCACGAGCTCCAGGAGATAGGGAAGCGCCGCGTTGGCCAGGGCGCGCGAGGCCGTGCGCGCGATGTTGGCCGTCATGTTGGGCACGCAGTAGTGCACGACGCCGTGGACGACGAACGTCGGGGTGTCGAGCGTCGTCGGGCGGCCCGTCTCCACGCAGCCTCCCTGGTCGATCGACAGATCGACGATGACGCTGCCCCGTTTCATGGACCGGACCATGTCCTCCGAGACGACGATCGGCGCCCGACCGCCCGGGATCAGGACGGCGCCGATCACCGCGTCCGCGAGCGCCGTGTAACGCCCGAGATGACCCAGCCCCGCCAGCACGGTGACGACACCGGGGGACTCGTGGTGCAGCGATCGGAGCTTCGCCAGGTCGTTGTCGAGGACGATCACGTGCGCACCGCTGGCCATCGCGTAGCGTGCTGCCGCATGTCCGGCGGTGCCCGCCCCCAGAACGAGCACCGTGGGCGGTGGAACCCCGGGGACGACGCCCATCAGGATTCCGCGGCCCCCGGACTCGTTCTGCAGGTAGTGCGCCGCGATCTGCACCGCCATCTGCCCGGCCATCTCGCTCAGAGGGGTGAGGACCGGAAGGTGTCGCTCCTCGTCGCGGATGATCTCGTAGCCGATCAACGTCGCCCGCAGCTCCATCAGCCGCTCGACGTTCTCAAGCGGGGCGACGGCCAGGTGCTGGAACGAGCAGAGGATCGACTCCGGCTCGACGAGCTCCAGCTCGTCGCCCGAGAGCTGACCGATCCAGCACACGATGTCCGCGCGCCTGTACGCCTCCTCGGCGCTGAAGACCGTCTGCGCGCCGACTGCCTGGTAGTCCCGGTCGAGGAAGTGGGCCATCTCTCCGGCCGCCTTCTCCACCAGAACCGTGTGGCCCTGCTGGATGATCCGCGCGGCGGCGAACGGTGTGAGACCCACCCGGTGCTCGTGGTGGTGCCGTTCCCGGGGAACTCCGACGATCATGGATGCCACCTCCTTCACGCTCGGGCTCGCTCGCGATGTCGCCGCTGCGCTGGCGACACGGGAGGCCCGTCAAGCCTTGCGCGAGCGATACCTCTGCGCCAGTGTGGGAACGAGATACTCCTCGAACGCCCGCCTCAAATCGTAGTCCGGCGACCAGTCCCAGTCGTTGCGGGCGATCGTGTCGTCCACGCGTGCGGGCCAGGTGTCCACGATGCACTGACGCTTGTCATCCGGTCTGAATGTGATTTCCGTCTCGGGAAACTCCTGCTGCGCAATCTCCGCGGCTTCCGCAGCGGACAGATCGAAGCTCGTGGCGTTGTAGACGTGCCGCGAGAGCCGCTCGCGCGGGGCCTCGGCCAGGGCCAGCAGCGATTTGATGGCATCCGGCATCGCCATGAACGGGATACGCGTGCTCGGGCGCACGAAGGCCACGTAGGGCCTGCCCTGGGCGGCCGCGTGGAGCATCTCCGGAACGAAGTCGCTGGTTCCACCACTGGGGACGGTCAAAGCACTGATGAGACCCGGGAAGCGCAGGCTGCGAAAGTCCACGCCATGAGGCTCGGGGGTCGCGGCCAGCTGCCGGTAGTGGTTCGCGTAGTATCGACCGAGGTGCTCGCAGTACAGCTTGTTGCATCCGTACATCGTGGTGGGCGCCAGAAAGCTGTCCTCGCGCACCGGCGGCGCGGCATCCTTCGTCTCCAGATCCGGGATCCCGTAGACCGCGATCGAGCTGGGAAACATGAACCGGACCGGTTTCCCTCTCCAGCGTGACTGCTCGATGGCCACGTGGAGCAGATTGATCGTGCCCTGCACGTTCACGCGGTGTGCGGCCTCGGGTGTGAACTCCGCGCGCGTCGACAGCAGCGCGGCCAGGTGGTAGATCGCGCTGATTTCGTACTCGCTCACCAGCTGTTCGAGCAGGGTGTTGTCCAGGATGTTTCCCACGATGGCCTTGGAGACCAGCGGCCGCAGCCCTGCGTCGAACTCGTCGATGTCCAATGCCAGGATACGAACGTCGCCCCCCCCTGCGAGATGTGCGATGAGCCCGTGTCCGACCTCGCCGTTGGCTCCGGTGATCAGGACGACCTTCTTGCGCATGAACCATTCCTTCCGCGTGAGAACCCGCCGAACCGGGCCCGGGATTCCGTGCTCCGCCGGATCCTACCCGCGGGTCGCCTGCGGACGAAAGACGCAAATCCGCGCCGGGCAAGCGGCTCGTTTCAAGCGGACGGGTAGGCGTGGTACAGGAGCCAGTAGATCACCACACCGGTCACCGAAACGTACAGCCAGATCGGCAAGGTCCAGCGCGCCACCCGGACATGCCGGGGGTAGTCGGCGCGCAGGCCGCGCCGCAGCGTCAGGATCGCCAGCGGGACGATGGCCACCGCCAGGACCGTGTGCGTGAACAGAATCGTCAGGTAGACGGGGCGGATCCAGCCCTCTGCCGCGAAACGCGTCGATCCCACCTGGACGTGGTACGTCAGATACGAGACCAGGAACAGGCACGAGGTGGTGAATGCCGCCAGCATGCACTTGCGGTGCGCCACGATCCTGCGCCGGCGGATGAAGACGAACGCGGTCACCAGGAGCACGGCGGAGGTGGAGTTGAGTGCCGCATTCACGGTCGGAAGATCGTGGAGCGACATGGCCTACGAGTTCTCCTCGGACGTCAGGCGCTGCAGGTCACGACCGAGCTGCTCCACGGCCTCCTCGTCCAGACCGTTGTAGTAGCCGCGGATGGTCCCCTGCGCGTCCACCAGCACGAAGCGCGTGCTGTGCAGGACCGCCTCGGCACCCTGGGCGATGTCCTCCGGCGAGGCATCCTGGACCGCCAGGTGGAAACCTTCCCTCACGAGGCGGCGCATCTGCTGCTTGTCGCCGGTCAGGAAGAGCCAGCGCCGGGGATCGGCGCCATACGCCACGGCGTATTCGGCCAGGCGAGCGGGCGTGTCGCGCTCGGGGTCCACGCTGAACGAGACCAGGCGCACCGGGGCGTCCGGACCGAGCGCAGCAGCGATCCGCTCCAGCTGCGCTTGCATCATCGGACAGCTGGAAGCGCAGTGCGTGAAGATGAAGTCGCCGATCCACACCTGTCCGCGCAGGTCGTCGAGGCGCACGGTGTCGCCGGCCTGCGAGACGAACTCGAAATCCGGGACGGCCCCGTAGTCGGCGAGACCGGCGAGCGCGCCACCCGCGGAGGCATGCCCGGCGTCCCCGGCGACACGCTGGCGCAGAAGGCGGGCTCGCTGGCTGCGCAGCAGCGTCGCAGCTCCCAACCCCACCAGGGCGACCACCAGGACGCCCCACAGCCAACGAGGATCACGAAGCGTCTGCATGCGCGAACTCCCGCGTCGATGCGGTCCGCTGCCGCTCAGCCGTGCAGGTCTGCAGCCCGCGGCTGCCGTGTCACGTGCAGGGCAGCGACAAGCATGAGGAGCGCGAACAGCGCGCTCACGATCAGGGGCGCGCCGAAGCTGCCCGTCTGTGTCCCCCACACCCCGGCCGCCGAACCGAAGTATAGCGCCTGGCGCAGCGAGTCGAGGGCGTGACTCATCGGGTTGGCGAACATGATCGCGCGCAACCAGCCCGGCGATCCTGCCGCCGGGAAGAGCGCTCCCGAGAGGATCCACATCGGCATCAGGAACAGGTTCATGATGGCGTGGAACCCCTGCGTCGAGTCGAGACGCCAGGCGATGAGGAATCCGAGACCCGTGAACCCGAACGAGATGACGAGAAGCGTCCCCACGGTGGCCAGAAAAGACACCAGGCCGAGCCGAAAGCCCATGAGCGGCGCCAGAAGCAACACCAGAATCACCTGCAGGATGGCGAGCAGTGTTCCGCCGAGCATCTTCCCCAGCACCAGCCCGCCGCGCGACGCCGGTGCCACGAGTACCGACTGCAGAAACCCCTCGCGGCGGTCCTCGATGATCGAGATGGTCGAGAAGATCGCCGTGAACAGGACGATGAGGAGCACCGTTCCAGGAAACAGGTACTCGAGCGAGGTCATCGTGGGCGGCGCTCCGCTGGGGCGGAACGAATCGCCGAGCCCGGAGCCGATGAGGAACCAGAACAGGAGCGGCGGCCCCAGCGCTCCGACCATGCGGCTTCGCTGCCGCGAGAAGCGCACGAGCTCGCGCTGCGTGAGTGTGAGCGCCGGCAGGATCGTCACACACCACCGTCCTCGAAGACATGGCCGGTGCAGTGGATGAAAACATCCTCGAGCGTCGGCTTGGCGAGCGTCACCGAGACGATCTCCTCGGTGAAGACCTCCACGATCCGTCGCAGGACCTCCGCGCCGCCGACACTCTCGAGGCGAACGCTGCCGTCCAGCACGCTCGGCTGCAGGTCGAAACGCTCGGCGATCGCCCGGGAGAGCCGTTGCGGATCCTCCGTGGTGATGGTGATGACGTCGCCGCCGATGCCCTCCTTGAGCTCGGCAGGTGCCCCGAGCGTCACCAGACGCCCGCGATCGAGAATCGCCACCCGGTCGCAGCGCTCCACCTCCTCGAGGATGTGGCTCGTGAGCAGGACGGTCACGCCCTGCTCGCGGCGGATCTCCTCGAGGTGCCGCCACATCTCCCGCCGCGCTCCGGGATCGAGACCGGTGGACGGCTCGTCGAGGACGAGCACCTGCGGATCGTGCAGGAGACATTTCGCGAGCTCGACGCGCCGCCGCAGGCCGCCGGACAGCTTCTCCACGATCTGGCGCCGGCGTTCACCCAGGCCGAAGCGCTCGAGTGCGCGCGCGATGCGGCGCCGCAAGTCGGCGCCGCGCAGACCGTACAGGTGTCCCTGGTGGCGCAGGTTCTCCGTCACCGTGAGCTTGCCGTCGAGCGCCGGCGACTGGAAGACGACGCCGAGCCGCCTGCGGACCGCGCCGCGCTCGCGGACGACGTCGCACCCCAGGATGCTGGCGCGCCCGCGCCGTGGCTGCAGAAGCGTGGACAGGATGCGGAAGAGCGTCGTCTTGCCGCCGCCGTTGGGGCCGAGCAGACCGAAGATCTCCGCCGGCCACACCTCGAAGTCGACGCCGCGCAACGCCACGTGGTCACCGTAGGCATGCTCGATCCCCCGCACCTCGACGGCGGGATTCATCTGTGGGACCTCGTCCATGAAACCTCTTCGAAACGGAACGACGGTCGTGGTGCACTGCCCCGGCGACATGATTGCGGCGCCATGGCACGGGCGCTCCTTCTGTCTCCCGCCGTGTCTCGCGCGGCGCACAACCGTCATGATCGGGCGGTCGTGGTCTAGAAGGTCAGGAAGTTGTCGAGCACCAGGAACCCGAAAAGGGCCGGGAGGTAGAGTACCGACCCCAGAAAGACCCGCCGGGCCCGGACCACGCTGTGTCTCGCGGCCACCCCGAAGCCGAGGATCAGAAAGGCGGCACCGAGACCGAGCGCCGCCACCGTGTACAGAGGCCCCGCGTGCCCGAGGAACGCCGGCAGGAGGCTGGCCGGGACCAGTACGGCCGTCCAACCCGCGATTTGACGTCCGGTGAGCGCGCCGTCCGGATCGACCACCGAGAGCAGCGGGAAACCGCCGCGCGCGTAGTCGTCCCGATACATCCAGGCGATGGCGTAGAAGTGCGGCAGCTGCCAGACGAACTGGATCGCGAACAGCGACCAGGCGCCGAGATCGATGCTGCCGCGCGCAGCCGCCCAGCCGATGACCGGCGGCAGGGC
>JBHHXQ010000188.1:0-6940 GCA_046757105.1 Candidatus Krumholzibacteriia bacterium | reverse complement strand
GGAGCCGCTCGTCGGCGGCGATGAAGGAGAGGCTGGCCTTCATCAGGTCGGCGTCGGAGCCGAGCTCCTTCTCGTAGATGTCCCGCACCGACGCCAGATCGCGCTCGAAGCTCCGTGCGACGCCCCGCTGCTGGATCCAGTGCACGCTGAGAACGAACACGCTCAGCAGCACCGTGCCGACCACCAGCAGCGGAACGAGAATCCGGATTCTCAGGCTCTTCTTCCTCATGCGAGCTGTCTGACTTCGATCACTGGATCTCGTGCCGGTGTCGCTTCACCGGGACCCGTCTTCGTCGTGTGCACGCCGCCCGGCGCCTCGCTGCACGCGAGGTCGAACCGGTCCGGCACGCGCGTCCGCGTCCCACCTGCCGCGGGCGGTCCGACGCTCGTTGGCGCGGAGGGACGAGAAGAGTGGCGAGGCGGCGCCGGCGACTGGCGCGAGTGCCGCTCCCATGATCCGCCCCCATCGGGCGGGCGTCGGGCCTGGAGGCGTGTTCTGGCGGTCGACCGAGGCGGCCGGTGGTTCCGAGTCGTCGTCCAGGAGGACCGCATCCGCCGCTGCCCACGGCGGAGGCCGGAGGGAGGCATGGACTGGGGCCGACGCTCCGAACCCTGGAGGGTCTGCGGGCACCCGGGCGCCGCCCGCTCTGGCAGGGAGGATCAGGCTCGTCTCGGGCCGGTCTCGAACCGTGGCAGGCAAGTCGTGATCTTCCTCTCAGCGCGCGCGTCGCATGTCGGCTTCGGTTGAGCCCCCGGCCGTTCGGGGCGCCTCGTGGCACCGGCTGCTGTCGGGGGCGCCTCCCTGCGTCGGCGGCGTTCCGTCGTGGGGACCTGCCGCTCGCTCGACGGGCTCGCGGATCGCCAGGCGGCCGCACGAGCAGCCAGGCTCTCTGCCGCGCAGACGGGCAGTTTCGGGCCCGGTCCGGGACGTTCGCGGAGGCTCTCTCCCAGGCGTGCGAGCTGGTTGGCCGGTGGTGGCGGCCTGGGGGCCCCGGCCAGATCCGGGACCGTGGAATCTGTGTGCGAAACCGAATCGAAGGCGGGTCGGAAAGCAGCAAGCAGGGTCGCGCATCTCAACCTCGAAGCGCGCCCCGATCCAGCTTCATTGTAAGGCTTACGAACAAACCGGGTCCAGTGCGAGGAGAAGCGGGAAGACGGGGACCGCAGGTGCCCGCTGCTCGAGACACCTGCCCCCCGGGAATTGGTGGGCAGGGAGCGCCGGAACCGCGGGCATCCGCGGGTCAGCGCCGACGACGGCGCCGACAGGTGGTCACCAAACCGACCGGGATGTGGGCTCACGAGGTCCCGACCCGGGCTTTGCCCGGGCAAGAGATCCTGTTGGATGCCCCCGCCATGAGCGGCGCTGCGAGGTCAAAGCATCATCGGACAGGCGGCGGATGCATTGCGTTCCCAGCGCGGAGGTTCCGCCTGGGTCGCTCGCGCATTTTTGGATCGAACGGTCCAGAACTGTCCCGCCGATCGCGCGCCGGACCGAAACGCATCCGAGAGCTGGACCAGGCGGGTCTCGGCGGAGCCGTGGGGGGGGCGGCCTGCCGGGCGCGGCGATCAGAAGCCGAACTGCTCGAGCAGCTCCTTCATGGCCTGGGCGTTCGCGGGTGCCTTCCCGGCGTGGCAGTTGTTGAAGAAGACGTAGGTCTTGCGTGTTTCGACAAGCAGCTGGCGGATCTTCTGGACCCACTCGCGCAGCTCCTCCTCGCTGTAGAGGTAGTCGTAGCGGTCGCCACCGCCGGGCCCGGAGCCGTACCAGGTCTGCGCGTTGCGCCCATGCAGGCGCACGTATCCGACCTCCGTCGTGGCGCGGGCGACGGCAGGCACCAGACCGCGGAGCGCCGGCTCGTCGACGGACACGTAGCCGATCTCCAGGTTGCGCAGGAACGGGAACACGGGTTCCACGATCCAGTCCGTGTGCCGGAACTCGACGAACAGCGGATGTTCCGGAAAGCGCTGGCGAAGCTCGCCGAGGAAAGCGCGGTTCCCCTGCGTGTTCTTGAAGCTGTAGGGGAACTGGGCCAGGAGACCCTGCAGGCGTCCCGAGTCCTGCAGTGGACGCAGTGCATCGTTGAACTGGCGATAGAGGTCGTCGTCATGGCTCTGCCGGTGCGTCATGTCGCCGTGCAGCTTGACCATGAAGTCGAAGCCTTCCGGCGTGCGCTGGGACATGCTGGCGAGCAAGCGGGCGTCGGGCACCCTGTAGTAGGTGACGTTGACCTCCAGGCAATCGAAGTGCTGCGCGTAGAAGACCAGCTGCTCGGTGGGCCGGATGCCCGGAGGGTAGAAGGGGCCGATCCAGTCCTTGAAGCTGTAGCCTGAGGTCCCGACGCGCACCTCTGCCGGCCGCCCGGGTCCACGGGAGGCCGCCCGTGCTGCAGAAACACCGGTCATGTGGCGGCACCCCTCCGGTCGAAGCCGGAACCGCTCGGGATCCGGGTTAGTGCCGCGACCGGGTAAGTGTACATGTGTGCTCCCTCGCGCGGGTGGCGTGCTCCTTGGTCCGGCGCGTTATGGGGGCGGACCGCCGTCGGCAACCATCACTTTGCCCCGTCTCCCGCCGCCATCTGTCTGAGCACCGGACCCAAGAGCATGTCGGGCCGCCCGTCGCACAGCGTCCTCGCGACGAAGACCAGGTTCACCCGGTCTAGATCTCCTTGGTCAGCTCCACGAACCGGGAGTACGGAATGGCAGTCCACGACTCGGCCTGAAGCGCGCCCCGCGCCAGCGAGATCATCGACACCTTCGCGGCAACCTCCTCGTCCGGCGCCTGGAAGATGTCCATGAAGTCGTAGGGTCCGAGCAGCGCGTAGTGGTCGATCCAGCGGATGTCCGGGCAGTGCTTCTCGACCTCGTCCTTCCACTCGCGGCCGATCTTCTCGCGCATCTTCATGTCGCGGCTGACTTCGGGAGAAAGCTTTGTCATCAGAACGAACGTCGCCATGACGATCTCCAGTCGACGGCACGGCGTCGGAACGCCGCACGAAAAACGCTCTCGGGGCAACCTCCAGGGAGTATAGCG
Source organism: Candidatus Krumholzibacteriia bacterium (assembly GCA_046757105.1). Lineage (GTDB taxonomy): Bacteria > Krumholzibacteriota > Krumholzibacteriia > JBHHXQ01. Next base: position 3,909 of record JBHHXQ010000188.1, on the reverse strand, counting down.
CCGTTTCCCCGAACCTGCAGGGGCCCAATGCAGGTGGCCGCTGCGGCCTGCTCCGGTCCCTCGGCGTCCCCGACAGCGCTGTCGCCCCCCCAAGAGGTTCCATTCGAAGGACGACCGGGAACTCGAACAGCCAACGACGAGCACGGTGTTGACCTGGATCGGAGCGACGACTAACCTCGGCCCGGTGAGCGAAATGGCCCGGCGTGGCCGAACGCGACACCAGCTGACCGCAGGAGACGCTCGAAGTGCAGGTGCCGGACGCTCCACCATCCATACGCTCGCTCGCGAGGAAGGTCGCCCACGTGCTGCGCGCGGAGCTCGGTCCGCAAGCGCACATCTTCTGGTTCGGATCGTGGGTCTCCGGGCAGGCGGTGGATCGTTCCGACCTCGACATCGCCGTCCGATGCGAGGGTCCGCTCGATCCTGCCACCATGTTCCGCCTGAACGACATCCTCGAGGGGCTCGAGACGCTGCGTGACATCAACCTGATCGACCTGGCGTCGGTCCGAGAAGCCTTCCGCAAGAAGATCCTCGAGGAAGGAGCCGAGCTTTGAGCGAACTCGCCCGGCAGGTCTACTCGCGTTTGTCGGGCTACGTTCCGGCTCTCAGGAAGCTGCTGGTTGCACTCGGATGAGCTTCAGGCGTTCCAGCGGACGAAGACGCTGGATCGTGGGCAGAACACCAGATTCGACACGCTGGGTGGTCGAAACGTCACTCTTCGGCTTCGATCTCCCCGCGCGGCGGTTGGAAGCTCGGGTGCCGGACACCGCGTCGTACCGGGCGTCCCAGCTCCAGGGAACGCGCCAGCCCGATCGCGTGCTCTCCGTACTTGGTCTTGATGCGATCGACCACAGGATTCGCCCGTCCCGTGCTCGGATCGAAATCGAAGCAGAGCTGGCGCGCCGCGTCGGTGCGTTCGAGCCGCTGCAGGCTGACGCCGAGAAGCCGGACGCCGCGCTCCCAGAACCGCGTCTCCTCGAGGAGCCGACACGCGACCATGAAGAGAGCCTCCGTCGAGTCGATTGCCCGCGGCAGAACGCGCCCGTGCGTCGCCGTGTAGAAGCTCGGATCACGAAGCTTCAGGACGACGCGCCGGCCCGCCATGCGAGCCCGGCGGGCGCGGCGAGCCACGCGCTCGCACAGATCGCAGAGAAGAGCTTCGATCTTCGATCGATCGTGGAGATCTCGTTCCAGCGTGTGCTCGTGACCGATCGATTTTGCGTCCGGTGCCTCGCCGTGCGGCGTGACCTGCCAGCGATCGTTGCCGGTCACGAGCTCGTGCAGGGTGACACCGAAGACCCCGAACGCACGCTCGAGGACCTGCACCGGCATGCGGGCCACGTCTCCCACCGTCTCGCACCCCAGCGCCCGGAGCCGCAGTGCAGTCTTCTCTCCGACGCCGTAGAGCACCACGACCGGCCGAGGCCAGAGGTGCTCGGGAACGTCCACACGCCGGAGCACCGTCAAGCCGCGTGGCTTCGAGAACGACGCGCACACCTTCGCGAGGTACTTGGAGTCGCTGATGCCGAGGCTCGCGGTGAGCTCGAGCTCCCCCTCGACGCTCGACATGATGCGGCGGCCCAAAGCGCAGACGTCCTCCCGTGTGGAGACATCGAGGTACGCCTCGTCGATGCTCGCGGGCTCGACCCGGGGTGAGAACCTTCCGAGAAGCTTGTAGAGGCGGACCGACGTGTGCAGGTAGTGCGACGGGTTGCCGGACAGGAAGATGCCGTGCGGGCACAGGCGCTCCGCCTCCGAGGTCGGCATCCCGGAACGCACCCCGCACTCGCGCGCCTCGTAGGAGGCGGACGCGACGGCGCTCCGCGCTCCCGGCCGCCCCCCCACGATGACCGGCCTGCCCCTCAAGCTCGGATTCGCAAGCTGCTCGATGGACGCGAAGAAAGCATCCATGTCCACATGGATCACATACCGCATCGTCGTGGGCCGTCCCGCACCTCCTATGCGTCGATCGACGTCTTGCTCAGGATCCAGCTGAAATCGCCGGTGTGGAACCGCAGCTCGAAGTAATCGTTGTTGTCGGTGAGCACCGAGTAGTGACACCTCCGGTACTGCCCCTCGCGATCCTCCCAGGCACCCGTGACCTTCGAGATCCGGAAGATGCTCTGGTTCCAGCGGAAGCGGAAAGGCAGAAGCTTCCCGCGTTCGAAGCGCGCGAGCACCTCGATGGGTTCCTCGATCGACTCGATCATGGCCGTGACCTCGTGAAGACGTGTGAGGCCAAGGGGAGGGCCAGGGCTGAATATACTGAACAAATGTTTAGTCTGTCAAGCCATCTCGTTGGGGTGGTTCGGGTAGTTCGGGGGTTCGGGTGCTCGGGTGGTCCGGGTGCTCGGGTAGTTCGGGTGCTCGGGGGTTCGGGTGGTTCGGGTGCTCGGGTAGTTCGGGGGTTCGGGGGTTCGGGTGGTTCGGGTCCAGGGAAGCTTCCGAGGCCCGGCGGGCACCGGTGTCCAGCCGGCGGTCGCGCGCCCGGCGACCCGGGAAGCGCCGCATCCGCGTGCGGCCGCCGCGCCGCCAAGAGCGTCCAACGGGTGTGGCGCCGGGAACGCACACCGTCGGATGCGCCGCGGAGGCCGGACCGGGCCGGGAGTCCGCGCCGCTCCGCCCCCGCGGGCGGCGCTCGAGGCGTTCGGCGGTTCAGGATGCGGGCGTTGCCTCGACCACACGGACCCGTGCGTCGGGTCCCCGACCCGCACGCTCCGGATCCCGCACTGCGGACGGTTACAATCGGACCGACATCGGACTATCTTCCAGTGGGTTCAGGAGCGTCTGATCTCGACCCGTATCCATTGCGCGCGCCCAGCCGCGAACCGGCCCCGGGTTTCGCAAGAGCAGCGCGCACACTGACCTGGAGGTTGCAGGGACATGAAACCGGCGCGCCGCGTCTTCCTGATCGGAGGCGCCCACAGCGGCTTCATCGGCAAGTTCCATCCGGACTTCATCTGGAAGGGCCATCCGGATTTCGGCAAGCGCCAGAACCCCACACTCGAGCAGCATCTGAAAACGGCGGTGATCGGCGCGCTCGAGAAGACGGGCGTCCCGGCGTCCGCGATCCACAAGGGATACGTCGGCAACTTCACCGGTGAGCTCTTCGCGAAGCAGGGGCACCTGGGCGCCGTCGCCGCCGGCGCGCACCCGGATCTCAAGTACAAGCCGTTCGCGCGACTCGAGGGCGCCTGCGCCTCGGGCGGCCTGGCAATGCTGGCGGGCATCGATGCCATCTCGGCGGGGAACGACGTGGTGCTCGTGAGCGGCGCCGAGGTGCAGACCACGGTGAAGGCATCCGAGGGCGCCGACTACCTGGCTCGCGCGGCGCACTACGAAACGCAGCGCTCCTGCGATCCGTTCACGTTCCCGTGCCTGTTCGCGCGTCGCGCCAAGGCGTACCGCGAAACCTTCAGCGTGAGCGAGGAGGATCTGGGGCGCGTGGTGGTCAAGGCCTACTCGAACGCCAACAAGAATCCCCACGCGCACATGCGCGAGGTCAAGATGACGCTCGAGAACGCGAGCGCCGCTTCGGACAAGAACCCGACGTTCCTCGAGAACAACGAGTATCGCGACTTCCTGAAGGTGAGCGATTGCTCGCAGGTGTCCGACGGCGCCTCGGCCGTGATCCTGGTCTCCGAAGAGGGTCTGCAGCAGCTCGGCAAGCGCCCGGCGGACGCGGTGGAAATCGTCGCCTACGGCCACGCCACCTCTCCGCTCGACGAGGAGACGGATCCGCTGGATCTCTCGACGACCCGCCACGCCGCACAGGAGGCCTACCGCGATGCCGGCGTCGGCACCAACGACATCGGCGTCCTCGAGGTGCACGACTGCTTCAGCGTCACCGAGCTCCTCATGTACGAGGCCCTCGGCTTTGCAGAGAAGGGCAAGGGGCTCGAGCTGATC
>JBHHXQ010000187.1:0-6973 GCA_046757105.1 Candidatus Krumholzibacteriia bacterium | reverse complement strand
CGCAGGCGAGCCTGGCGCTGTGGCAGTTTCCGGACGATCCCGGTGTTCTGGGCATCGGCGACGTCTGGCGCCGGGGCGGTGCGCTCTTCGATCATCCGGGCCTGCTCGACGTCACCCCGTGGTCCGGCCGGCGGCCGCCGGTCGAGACGGCGCTGGTGCGCTACGTTCCCAGCAAGAGGGTCGTTCTGCGCTACGAGTTCCAGGACGGTGACCGCTCCACCTGCTTCTACGGCAAGGTCTACGGGGAGGCGGATGCCGGATCGTTGTACGCCGAGACGTGCGAGCTCTGGGAGTGGTCGCGTTCGCATGCGCCGGAGGTGCACCTGGCGCAGCCGCTCGGGTGCGACACGCGGCTCAACGCGGTCTGGCAGGCATCGCCGGGCGGCGAGCCGCTGCTCGCACTGCTCGGCACGATCGATCTGCCGAGGGCGACACGGCGGGTGGCGGCGGCGCTCGCGGCGCTGCACCGCGGCGAGGTGCGCGCCTCTCGCACCGCCCACATCGACGAGGAAGCGCGCAAGCTGGAGCGCGCCCGTGCGGCGCTCCTGCGCTTCTATCCGATGCTGGAGCGCGAGATCACCGCGACGCTGGACCGCCTCATCGGGAGCGCGCCGCCCGAACCGGAGGAGCCGCGGCCCATCCACGGCGACTTCCACTGCAATCAGGTTCTTCTGCACAACGATCGGGTCTCGATCATCGACTTCGACCTGCGGGCCATGGGCGATCCGCTCCTCGACGTGGCGCGCTTCCTGTCCAGGTTCCGCGCCTACACGCAGGGCGAGATGTTGGAGGCGGATGCGGTGCGGTCCCAGAAGCTCTTTCTCTCGACGTACGAGATCCTGGTGCCCTGGGACGTGGACCGCGGCCGGCTCGCCTGGCTGATGGCCGCGCTCCTGATCAATCGTCAGATTCTCAAATCGGTCAAGAAGCTCTCGACCGGGGGACCCGAACCGGTGGCCGCGCTCCTGGCCGCCGCGGACGGCATTGCACAAGGACGGGACCTGACATGACGCTGGCCCCACGAGTCGCGGATCCACGTTTCGACGCGGTGCGGACCGGAATGGACACGGAGCGTGTGAAGGCGCTCCTGAACGCGAGACTGCGCGAGGCGGGCGGTTCGGTGTGCATCCGGAACCTGTCGCTGGAGTACAGCTTCTACGTGCCCGGCAGCAACTTCAGGGCGGTGTACCAGGCCGAGCTCGTCAACGGCACCGCGAACGAGACGCAGCGTCTGTTCGGCCGCATCACCTACGCCGGTGACTCGGCCGTGCGCTTCGCCAAGGCGCGGCGCAAGCTCGCCAAGGGGAGGTTCCTGAAACCGCGACTCGGTGAAGGTGCCTACCATCTTCCCGAGATCGACATGGTGCTGTGGACCTTCCCGAACGACCCGCGCCTGAAGACGTTGGTGGGGCACGCGGATCCCGGCACCGTGCGCCGGGCGCTGGCGAACTTGGAGGACGCCCGAGGCTGGGAGCCGGGCGGGATGCGCCAGGAGCTGGTACGCTACATCCCCGGCAAGCGCGGCGTGCTGCGCTACGAGGTCGAATGGCGCCGGCCGCGGCGGCCGGACGGCAGCCCGCAGGCCCTGCCGGCCTCGAGGCTGGAGTGCATCTTCGGCAAGGTCTACGACACGCCGTTGGCCGCGCTGCGGGCTCGCGAGGCGCTCGAGGATCTGTGGGCGGCGTCGCAGCGCCAGACGCGCTTCCTGCGCGTGCCGAAACCGCTGCACTACGAGCCGGGGCTCCGCACGCTGTGGTTGTCGCAGGTGCCGGGGGCCCACCTGGCGGCCGAGGCGTGGAAGGTCGACACGGCGTGCATGGCGCGCATCGGCCGCGGGCTGGCGCTGCTGCATCAGGCGCGGGTACGGGTGCGTCCCACCCTGGGCCTGGAACAGGAGCTGGAGAGCATGCGCGAGAACGCGACCCTGATCGCCAAGGTCCACCAGGATCTGCGACCCGGCCTCGAGCGGGTGCATGCGGCACTGGCGAAGAGTCTGCCGCGGCTGCCGCGGCTGCCATTGGTCCCCGCGCACGGCACCTTCAAGCTCAACCATCTGCTCTCGGATGGCGAACAGATCAGCCTCATCGATTTCGACAGCATGGTTCTCGCCGACCCGACGTTCGATGTTGCGAACTTCACCGCCGACCTGCATTACTTGGAGGCGCGGGGGACGCTGCCCCCCGGTCGTGCCTCGAAGCTCGGCCGCGCGCTGCAGGAGGTCTACTTCGGGCAGGTGCCGTGGGGACGTTGCGATCCCGTGTTGAACTGGTACGTCGCCAGCCTGCTCGTTCGCAAGCAGGCGTTCAAGTGTGTCAAACATCTGCACCCGGACGCGGATCGCAAGATTCGCAAGGTGCTCGACGAGGCGCTGCGCCGAACCCGGAGGCTTGAAACTTGACGATGAAGTTCGCGGTACCCGAGGGCACCGCCGATCCGGCGGCGATCGAGCAGGCGGTCTCCCCGAACACCATGCTGGAGGCCTTCCAGCGCTATCTGCCGCCGCGTGATCGGGGCTCGTGGACGCGTTGTGAGCTCGAGCGCGTGCGCTATCGGCCCGGCAAGTCGTGGCGCATCCTGTATCGCCTCTGGAAGGACGGCGAGCCCGGCAGCACCGAGGCGCCGTACTACTTCTACGCGGAGTTCCTGCCGCCGGCACGCTCGCTGCGCCGCTTCCTCGACCTGAAGGGGCGGGGCGGCCCCGGAGCGCCGAGCGGCTTCGTCGCCGAGCTCAACATGATCTACTGGCGCTTCCCCGCCGACCCGCGCCTCCTGCAGCTTCCCACGGTCTACCGGGAGGGCAGCTGGAAGGTGGTGTCGTACGTTCCGACGATGAGCTGCGTGCTGTCCGGGCAGTACGGCGGCGAGCCGACGATCTTGAAGCTGTACCGGGACGACCGCGTCGAGCGCATCGGACACGTGATCCAGGCGTTGCACGACGCCGGTGTGACCTCGCCGCGGCTCTTGCACATCGACAAGGCGCGCCGCCTGCTCGTTCTGGAGCACATCCCCGGCGTGCTGTTCTGGTCCGATCCGGTGGTGCATCTGCGCCGCGACGTCATGGGCGCCATGGCGCGCGAGCTGGCGACGCTGCACGACTCGCAGCTTCCGGAGGCGACGCTCGATCTTCTCCCGCGCGTCTCGCACCTGGAGCGCGAGTGGCAGCGCTTCCGGCAGGCATCGGTCGAACTCGCGCAGGCGTTCCCTTCCCAGGGCGAGCGGCTGGAGCGGCTGCAGGCGATGCTCGAGCCGCCCCAGGGGACCCCGGCCACGGTTCTGCTGCACGGGGACTTCCACCCGGCGCAGTTCCTCATCCATCACGGAACCCCGCGGCTCATCGACTACGACACCGTCTGTCTCGGGGATCCGATGTACGACCTGGCTCGTTTCGCCAGCCACCTCTACTACAAGGGCTGGCTGTACGGGCAGGAGACGCGCGACATCGAGAAGGCGGTCTCCGCCTTCCGCTCGGCCTACATCGCGGCTGCCGCCGTGCGCTTCAGCGCCCCGTGCTGGTTCTGGCACCTGGCGGTCTCGCTGGTCGCCAAGCGCGCGCATCGCGTTCTGACCCGCCTCGAAGCCGATGCCGAGCCGTTGGTGACGCACCTCATCACCATCGCCGAGCAGAACGCGGTCTCCATCGTCCACAGCTGAGGTGGATCGGACTCCCGGAAGGAGCAGACGTGGAAGCGCTCAAGGTTCTTCAGCTGGCCGATCATTCGGAGATCATCTCGGGCGGCGCGGTGCAGATGCTGCTGCTGGCCGGCGGGCTGCGCGAGCGCGGTCACGACGTGACCTGCGTGTTCAACGGCGCGCCCAGCCCGCTCGAGCACACGCTCCGGCAGGTCGAAGAGGCCGGCGCGCGTCTCGTGCGGTTTCCGATGCACAAGAAATCGCGCTCGGCCGAGCTGCGCGACTTCGTGGCGCGCGAGCGCTTCGACGTCATCCACACGCACCGCGCCTCCTGGAAGGTGTTGCTGCGCTCGTGCGGGGACCTGGAGTTGCCTGTGGTCGTCGTGAAGCGCGGCCACAGCCGACCGGTGCGCGCGCGCGAGCTGCAGAGGCTGTGCCATCCGGCGGGGCGCGCCATCGTGGTGGTCGCCTCGCACATCAAGGACGTCCTCGTGTGCGACGGGATCGCCTCCGAGCGCATCGAGGTGGTCTACGGCGGCTTCCTACCGGAGCGCTTCGATCGCCGCATCGACGGGAGCCAGGTGCGTCGCCAGCTGCTGGGACGCGACGCGGAGACCACGAAGCTCGTGGGGATCGTCGCGAAGCTCAGTCGGTACAAGTCGCACGACGTCTTTCTGCAGGGTGCGGGGCGCGTGCTCCTCGACTTCCCGGCGGTGCGTTTCGCGATCGTGGGGCCGGATCCCCACGGGGTGCGCGAGCGTCTCGAGGCACACGCGCTGGGAGTCGGACGTCGCCTCGGCGTGCCGCTCACCGAGCGGCTGCTGTTCACCGGCCCGCGCCAGGACATCCCGCAGCTCCTCTCGGCGCTGGACGTGTCGGTGAGCGCCTCCGCGACGGCCTGGGAGGGCCTGTCCGGGATCATGCGCGAGTCCCTGGCGATGGCGCGCCCGGTGGTGTGCACGGACGTGGGTGGAAACCGCGAGCTCGTCCGACACGGCGAGACCGGTCTTCTGGTGCCTCCGGGCGACGCGCGCGCTCTCTCGGACGCCATCCTCGAGCTTCTCAGAAACACGGATCGGGCCCGGGATCTGGCAGAGAACGGTTACAGGCTGGTTCAGGAAAAGTTCTCGAACGATGCCCGGGCCCGTAGAATGGAGGCACTGTACCGGCGCTTGATGGAGGAGGCCCCTGCCGCTTCGTAGAGGGCTGCGGCCGGCGGGTCTGGCGCCGGCCGGGGAGCGCGCCGAGCAGCTTGCGGCTGCGGTTGGCGGCATCGCTCCGGAGGCTTCGACGAGACCTCCGCAGGGCCGCCGAACCAGCGGGCCGAGGCCGCCCGGACCGGAACGGTCCGGGATCGTGGCACGGCAGATGGCGTCGAGGTGGACATGAGAATCTTCTGGCCTCGCAATCCCTACCTCAGGTTGGCGCTGGTCTTCTTCGTGCTGGTGCTGGCGCCGAGCTTCCTGCTCGGGTACTTCAGCTTGCGGGCGGTCGAGAGCGAACGGGTCGCCTCGCGGCAGCGCATCCTCGCGGACTACGAACGCTACGCCGAGTTCGCGGGTCGGGCGGTGCACCAGGAGCTCGCGGCGCTCGAAGCGGTGTGGGGAGCGCTCGTACCACGCGGCGTGGGGTGGGAATCCCAGCTGCACGAGATGTTCGATGCGCTCGATCGCGCCCGGGGCGAAGCCTTCGTCCGCGCCAGCACTCTGATGCACGTTGGCGGCACGCAGCTCTACCCGAGACGCGATTCGCGCCATCCGCGAGCGGCGCCGTCCGGCGGGCTGCGCGCGCCGGACCCCGCCGAGGTGCAGCGGTTCCAGGAACTCGTGAACGCGGGCGAGACGGCGGAGTTCGAGGACGGCGACAACGAGGCCGCACGACGCGCCTACGCGCGCATCCTGGAGAGCGTGCGCACGCCGCGACTGCGCGCCATCGCACACACCAGCCTGGCGCGGGTGCGACTGCGGCGGGGCGACTGGGATGGGGCCATCCGCGAGTACGAGCGCGTCGTTGCCGACTACCCCGACGCCTACGACCTCGACAACCAGTCCCTGCGGCTGCACGCGAAGCTGCAGATCGCACGTGCTCTCGAAGGGAAGGGGGAGGCGCGGGAAGCCGCCGCCGTCCTGACCGAGCTCCGCGAGGACGTCGCACGTCATTCGGACGAGATGGGCCGCTTGCAGCACGACATCTTCGTCGAGCGCATCGAAGCTCGCATGGCGCGTCTGCTCCCGGAGCCGCTGCCTGCGGAATGGCGCCAGCTACAGCGACGCTACGCCGGCGCGCGGGCCAGCCCGAAGCAGGAAGTGGGCTCGCGCTTCTTCGTGCGCAAGCTCTCTCGCAAGCTCCTGCGCGCGGCGCTCGAGGGGTCCGCGTACTCGACGCAGGTTCGCTACCTGTCCGACGTGGAGGAAGGACGGCCGTTCCTGCTCGCGTACCTCTACCTCCCCGACGCGAGCGGCACGGCGGTGACCGGGCTGGCGGGCTTCGAGATCGACCTGGAGAGCCTCTCGGGTGCCCTGCTTCCGCGCATCCTGCACGACCTGCAACCCAGCACCGATCTGGGCCTCGGCGTGGTGGACGCAGCCGGCCATCCGGTCATCGGTGGCACGGGGCAGAGCCTCGGAGACGACAGGGTGACGAGCAATCTGGGCGCGCCGTTCGGCTTCTGGGACGTCGCCGTCTTCAGCCGTGTGCCCGGCAGGGTCGAAGCGGCCATCGACTTCCGCACCCGGGTGTTCCTCTACCTGGTGCTTCTGCTCCTGGTGACCATCCTGGCCGGCGCCACCGCCGTCATCATCGGCCTGCGGCGCGAGGCGCGTCTGTCGAACCTGAAGACCACGTTCGTGTCGAACGTTTCGCACGAGCTGCGCACCCCGCTCACCTCGATTCGCCTGTACGCCGAGATGCTGGAGATGGCCGGGGATTCCACCTCGCGCTCCGAGAGGGCGCGTTTTCTGCGGACGATCCGTCAAGAGTGTGACCGCCTCGGGCGCCTGATCGACTCGGTGCTGGATTTCTCCCGCATCGAGCGCGGCACCAAGACGTATCACTTCGAGTTCGAGGAGATCGGCGGGCTCGTGCGCGTGGTGGCCGAGGACTTCCGCGGCCAGGCCGAGGGCTTCCGCTTCGAGGTGTCGATCGAGGAGGGTCTTCCGGAGGTGCGCGTGGATGCCGACGCGATTCGGCAGATCCTGCTCAACCTCCTGTCGAACGCGGTCAAGTACTCGGACGACCAGCGGGTGATCGTGGTGCGCGCCTTCCGCCATGGTGCCGAGGTCGCGCTGCAGGTGGAGGACCACGGGATGGGAATCCCCCCCGGGGAACAGGACCGGATTTTTGA
>JBHHXQ010000186.1:0-6981 GCA_046757105.1 Candidatus Krumholzibacteriia bacterium | reverse complement strand
GGCTGGCGCTGTTCGTCGTCCTGTTGGTCGCGAGCCCGCTGACGGACCACGCGCGAGCGACGCGGATGGGTGCCGTTGCGGTGCTCATGGCCTCGTGGTGGATCAGCGAGGCCGTTCCGCTCGCGGCGACCGCACTGCTGCCGCTCGTTCTGTATCCGTTGCTCGGAATCCAGTCCGGGAAGGAGACCGCCCCCGTCTACGTGAACAGCACCATCTTTCTGTTCGTGGGCGGGTTCATGATCGCGCGATGCATGGAGGCGTGGGCGCTGCATCGCCGCATTGCGCTGCGGATCGTGCGGCTCGTGGGCTCGGGGCCGACGCGCGTCGTGCTGGGGCTCATGCTGGCCTCGGCCTTCCTCTCGATGTTCATCTCCAACACGGCCGCCGCCGTGATCATGCTGCCGATCGGACTGGCGATCGTTCTCCAACTCGAGGACCGTGCGGGGCGCGACGCGACAGCCGGTTTCGCTGCGGCTCTCATGCTGGGAATCGCCTACGCCTGCTCGGTGGGCGGCATTGCGACGCTGGTCGGCACCCCTCCCAACCTGGCCTTCCAGCGCATCCTGGCGATCACGTTTCCGGAGGCCCCACCCGTTTCGTTCGGGCAGTGGCTGCTGATGGGACTGCCGCTCAGCGCCAGCTTCCTGGTGGCGATCTGGCTGCTTCTCACACGCGTGTTCTTCCACCTCCCGAAACACGTGGAGCTGGATCGCGGCACGCTCGATGTCGAGTACTCGAGGCTCGGCCGCATGCGCTACGAGGAAAAAGTGGTCTTCGCGGCCTTCATCACGACGGCACTCCTGTGGACCTTCCGCAACGATCTGCGTCTCGGTTTCGTCACGCTGCCGGGTTGGTCGAATCTTCTGCCCTCGTCGAAGCTCGTGGATGATGCAACCGTGGCCGTGTGCATGGCACTCCTTCTCTTTCTCGTTCCGGCGCGCTCCCCGGAGGCCAGGGGTGGAGCGGTCATGCCCGCGAACATCTTCTCGCGGCTTCCGTGGGACATCGTTCTGCTCTTCGGGGGTGGCTTCGCCTTGGCGGCGGGGTTCCAGAACTCGGGGCTGTCGGAGCTCGCGGGCCGTCTGTTCAGCGGTCTGGTGGGCGTGCCCGCGATCCTCGTGGTCGTCGCCGTATGCACGATGCTGACGTTCCTCACCGAGTTCACGTCGAACACTGCGACCACGCAGCTGCTCCTGCCCATTCTGGCTTCAGTCGCGGTGGCCATGCAGATCAACCCGCTGCTGCTCATGGTGCCCGCCGCACTTTCGGCGTCCTGTGCTTTCATGATGCCGGTGGCGACGCCTCCCAACGCGATCGTTTTCGGCAGCGGTCGCCTGCGCATTGCGGACATGGTGCGCGCCGGCTTCTGGATCAACCTCCTGGGCATCGTTCTGATCACGCTGGTGTTCTACGTGCTGGGAACGTCCGTGTTCGGCATCGACACCACCAGCTCGCCCCCATGGGCCCGGGCCGGCCAGTAGTCCGGCGAACCGGAGATGGCGACGCGTCGCGGTCCCCGAGCCGACGTCGGACCTGCCGGCGTCATCTCGGAATCGCAGCCCGAGGACCCACGTGGATTCTCCTGGCGTCTCGTCGGGCGCCGCTGGTAGTCTCCCCGCATGAGCCCGGACCGGTTCAGGAAGACCTTCCTTCTTCTGCTGCTGGTGATCATTTCGATCGGCTTCCTCCTGATGATCCGACGGTTCCTGATGGCCCTCCTGCTGGCCGCGATCTTCAGTGGCTTGCTGCAGCCCGTGTACGCCAGAGGGCTGCGGCTCTTCCGCGGACGCCGGGCTCCGGCATCCCTGTGCACGCTGCTTCTGTTCGTCATCATGGTGCTCGGGCCTGTGTTCACGTTCTTCGGTCTGGTCGCTTCCGAGGCCTTGCGCGTCAGCGAAGAGGTGACGCCGTGGGTCCAGGAACAGATCGCCGAGCCGGACAAGCTCACCCGTCGCCTCGACTCGATCCCGGGCATCGCACGTCTCGAGCCGTACCGCGATCAGATACTCGCGAAGGTGGGACAGCTGGTCGGGAGCGGTGGGCGTTTCCTTTTCGACAAGCTCTCGGCGACGACACAGGGAACCGTGTCGTTCTTCTTTCAGTTCTTCATCATGGTGTATGCTCAGTTCTTCTTCCTGATGGATGGGAAGTCCATTCTCCGGAAGATCCTCGAATACATGCCGCTCCCGGACGCGGACGAGAAGCTCATCCTGGACAAGTTCCTGTCCGTCACGCGGGCCACGATCAAGGGAACCCTGGTCATCGGGATCGCGCAGGGCACTCTGGCGGGGATCGCCTTCGCCATCGCCGGGATCACTGGGGCTCTCTTCTGGGGCACGGTGATGGCGATCCTGTCGATCATTCCGGGCATCGGGGCCGCTCTCGTCTGGGTGCCCGCGGTCATCATCCTGTTCGTCACGGGGCGGATGGGCTCCGGCATCTTCCTGGGTCTGTTCTGTGCTGTCGTGGTCGGAACCATCGACAACTTCCTCCGCCCGCGGCTCGTCGGCCACGACGTCAAGATGCACGAGCTCCTGATCCTGGTCGGAACGTTGGGGGGAATCTATCTCTTCGGCGCCGTCGGCTTCATCGTCGGTCCGATCCTGGCGGCTCTGTTCGTCACGATCTGGGACATCTACGGTGTCGTCTTCAGGGACGCGCTGCCGCGCGTCGGTCTGCTCGCCGAGGACGAGCCCGTGAAACGACCCGCGCCAGCGGGGAAGCGCACCAAACCCTGAACGTGTGGGCCCGCGATTCCCACCGCGCCCAGCCTGGCGGTGCGCGGGAATCCAGGTCGAGGGTGCACTGCGCCATCCCAGCGACGCAAGGCGTGGTGGATCAAGTTGCGTTCTGGGGAATCGTGGGACACTCGAGCGCGAGCGCCGGTTCGCGCCTGCAGGGCGAGCCTGAGGCATGGGGCAGAACAGCTCGAGGCACTGATCGCCTGGTCCGTCACCTCAGCGGAAGCGTGACTTGATACGGCTCCAGGACGTCCGCTCGACCGAAACCTCTGCGCTCGGCCCGATCCTGACCTGGCACAAGAGCACTTGCCCTGTCAGGACGGGTTCGACCTGCGACCCGTCAAGGTTCGCTCGATGAATCTCACCGGCCCAAGAGTCGGCCCAGTACAGCTTGTCCGTCGTGAGGTCGAGGCCAATACCGCAGAACCCGTTCGTTCCGGTAATCACGGTCTCGACGCTCCAACCGTCCGACAGATCGGCACGCTGAATCTTGCCGCCATCGGTCCAGTAGAGCTCCCTGCGTACCGGGTGGAGACGCATGTCCCACGGCGTCTGGAGCCCGGTGACGAACTCTTCGGTGTCCTGCCCGTTTAGATTCGCGCGCATGATCTTGCCGATCGCCGGCTGCCGTTCGCGAACGGTCCAGTACATCTTGCCCGCGACGAGATCCAGGACGATCCTCCCGAGGCGCCTCCCCGCACTGTCGACCACGGTTTCGACGTTGGCCCCGCCGAAACCAGCCCGATGAATTCGTCCCGGGCCGTCGTCGAAGGTCCAGTAGATCGTGCGTGTCTCCGCGTCCAGCGCAAAGCCAGACACCGGGCCGAAGATGTCGAGGATCACCCGCAAGTTGCTGCCGTCGAGATCCGATCGAATGACGAGGCCGCGATTACTGAGCGTCGAGAATTCACCCCAGTAGATCTTCTCCTCTGCAGGTTCGACCTCGAAAACACCAAGCCCGCCGTTGAAGGGTGAAACGAAGATCAAATCCCGGATGCCGGTGCCATCCAGCTCGGCGCTCTTGATCGTGTTCTCGGCCGTGAAATACAGTGCTTGCGCGCGAGATCCTTCGCCGCGGACCAGACAACAAGTCCCCGACAGGACGACTGCAATCCAGGAAGCCCTTGCGGCTCGAATCATCACACGCTCCGCCCGCTCGGCCGGGGTCATCAGTATGCCACCGTGGCACGGGGAAGAGCAAACAAGCTCAGAAATAGAGGCGAGGTCCCCGACGAGACAGGTCCAAGTTCTCGGCCTCGATCTCTGCGAGGCCCCAGTCTCCAGGACTCGCCGCTTGGAGCGGCGGGTGCTCGCAGTAGGCCTTGGACCTCGCTGATGCCTCGGCTCGAAGGCCTAGGCGGGGAGGACGCTCGCGGCGGACGCCGGCGCTGCTGCAGCGTCCGGGCGACCCGG
This sequence comes from Candidatus Krumholzibacteriia bacterium, assembly GCA_046757105.1. Lineage (GTDB taxonomy): Bacteria > Krumholzibacteriota > Krumholzibacteriia > JBHHXQ01. The sequence goes on along the minus strand of JBHHXQ010000186.1, from coordinate 2,827 downwards.
GCCCGGGACGCCAGCAGGTTTCGTGACGGAGCTGAAGATCTGCACGAGCTGATCGGCCACGTCGCTCCAGCCGCGGCTCGAAGCGCGCGCGGCGATCTGGCGCCGGTCCCAGGAGCGTTGTAGCGCCGCGCGAAGTGCAGCTGCAATCGCTTCGGCGCTGCGCTCTTGGACGAGCAGGCCGCTCTCGCCATGGGTGACGATCTCCGGCACACCGCCCGCGCTGGTGGAGACGACCGGGAGACCGCAGGCGAGCGCTTCGTTGAGCACGTTGGGCCAACCTTCGCGCGAGCTCGCGAGCACGAAAACCGACGCTGCTCGATACCAGCGGCCGAGGCGTTCGTTGGGGAAGCTGCCGTGCAGGACGACCTGGCGCGCCAGGCCGAGCTCGGCGATGCGCGCCTCGAGCCGGGGCCTCTCCTCACCCTCTCCGAAGATGTGCAAGCTCGTGCGGATTCCTTCGTGCTGCAAGCGCGCCACGGCCTCGATCATGAGCACGTGCCCCTTGAGCTCGTTCAGGTTGCCCACCGAGAGAAGCATGTTCTCGTCCGAGTAGATCTCCAGCTTCTCGCGCGCCACGAGCGGATCTCCGTAGCTGAAGCGCCGGCGGTCGATGCCGTTGGGCACCACGTGCATCTTGCGGCTCTCGGCTCCCAGCCGGGACATGGCGTCGGCCAGAGCACCGCTCACGGCGACGAGCGCATCGGCGCGGTGCATGGCCTTGACGATCTGGCGGCGCACCATGGCGAAGCGGGGCAGCAGGTTGATGTCCGAACCGCGCGCCGTCAGCACGCACGGGACGCCCAGCCGGCGCGCCAGGTGCGCGGCAGCAACACCGTCCGGATACATGTAGTGCGCGTCGATGACGTCGAAGTCGAACTCGCGACGCAACGTGCGCAGGTGAGGCAGTGCGGCTCGATACAGATTCCGCGCCTGCACGTACATCCCGAGTCCGGGTGGGTGCAGGTAGCGCGGATGCGTCACGGCAAGCCCCGCAAGACGCTCGCGCTTCGGCAAGCGTGCGTATCCGCGCCAGCGCCCGATCGGCAGGATCCGCGGAAACCAGGGTCCGGGGGCGACGACGCGCACCGCGACGCCCCGATGCGCCACGGCCTCCACACGCCGGTGCACGAAGAGACCGAACTGCGGCATGACGCTGTTCGGGTACAGACTGCTGAAGACGAGAACGCGCATGCTGCTCTCCGGGCCAGGTCGTCTCGAGCGGGGCAGCGAGTCGCGGTTCATGGGCGCGCGGACTCGCTTCTTCCCATCTTCCCGCGGGCTGGGGGGCTTCCCCGGGCGAAGAGGTGAATCGCTGAAAGAATCGTGCCTTCGCCGGGTGCGATGCGCCCGACCTCTGGCTTGCGATCGGGCCTCGCCCTTGCAATTGCAGATCCCGGAGGCCTCATGACGCGTTTGCTTCCCGCAGACTCGGAGGGCAAGACGGCGGCCCGTTCGACGTCGGCCTGGAATCTCGTTCTTCCGGCCGTGCGGAGCATCCTGTGCCAGTCTGCGCACGTGCCCCGGCCGCTCCTGGAGCTCGCGAGGCGCGGTGTCGCAGTCGATCTGGTGGCGTCCGGCGAGTTCCAGAACCTGCTGTGTCGGGCCGCGGAGGTGGGTGCCGGTCGAGTGCGTGTCCTCCCCGAGCCGGATCGGGACAGGCGCTACGAGCTGGCCCTCCTCTGGGATCCGGCGTCCGGCGCGGATGTCGACGCGTGGCTCCGTCGTCTCGCGACGCTCACACATGAGCCTGCCGAGATCGCAGTCTGGAGCCGCAACCCGTGGAACCGGCATGTCCGGGCGGTGCGGACCGCACCGCACTGGCTCGCCGTCGACCACGCCCTCAGGCGCGCCGGCTGGCGTCCAGCCTTGGCGCAACTCGGGTTGCCCGGCGCGGATCGCGTGCGCCAGATCGTGGGTTGGAGCCACTACGCACGGACTCCGCTCGTCCAGCATCGTCGCAGCCACCGGTTCTGGAAGGCGTGGATCGTCCGTCAGCCCGCCTACCGCTGGCTGCTTCCGGCGCGGCTTCTCCGCGCGACACGATCCGGCAAAGAGTTCTCACAGACCGTGTTGGACCGGATCCTCGAAGCAGCCTCGCACGCCTGCGGTCATCGCGTGCGCTGCAGCCGGCTTCTCGTGTCTCCGAACGGCGTCGCCATCGTGCGCGTGCACATCGAGCGACCGCCGAATGGCGCGAACGCGATCCTCAAGGTTCCGTTGACCGCTGGCGCCGAACCGCGTGTCGCAGCCAACGCCGCGGCGCTGCAGTGGATGGTGTCCAGGACGCACGAGCTGGGTCCCTGGGCTCGGGTGGCCCCCGGGCTTCTGGGGCGCGGCGATGTCGGCGGCTGGAGCTACACGCTCGAGGAGTGCGTGGAAGGCAGCGAAGCGCAGGGCTGGTGTGGGAAGGATGCCGAGCGCGCCATGTCGCACATGGCGGCCTTCCTCGAGACGCTGGCGCGACTGGGGGATCCTGCGCGTCCACTGGATGCGCAGGGGCTCGAGTCGCTGTACGGCGCCCACGTCCGGCGCACCGTGGCGCTGCTCGAACCGATGCTGGCGCAGCGTCTGCAAGAGATCTGGGGCCAGGTCGTCCAGGCCCTCGAGGGCGTGCGGGTTCCGCGCCTGCCCCGACCCGGCGACCTCACGCTGGAGAACGTGCTCGGTGCTCCGGCGCGGCCGGACCGCCTGCGCCTGCTCGACTGGGAGCTGTGGACGCCGTGCGGCCTGCCGCTGCTCGACGTCCTGCACCTGATCGCCTCGCGGCGCCGGCGCGAGATCGGCGTTTCGATGGGCGGGTCCGTACGGCGCTGGCTTCTGACCGGCG
>JBHHXQ010000185.1:0-7070 GCA_046757105.1 Candidatus Krumholzibacteriia bacterium | reverse complement strand
AGATCTGGTTCAGGACGCGCTCGAGACGGACAGCCCGGGTGGGGCCCCAGCATTCGGAGACGAGCTCGATGAGACTCGACAGGAGTGTGAAGCCGACGACGCGGATCTCTTCGGGGTGGTAGTTCGAGAGCGCGCACTCGAGGTCGCGGTTGAGAGCATTGGAGGTCAGAGGGCGCGGGGCGACGACGCAGGGGACGATCGGGGTCGCGCGGCGGATGGCCTGCTCGAAGATGGCGGCGGCTCCACCCGGGATGTGCCGCAGAGTCTCCCACGCCCGATCGACCTGGGCCTGCAGCTCGCGCAGCGCCGGGAGTGCTTCGCAGGCTTCGACGATCTGGTCCCGAAAGAGGGGGGTCGGCGATGCCCCCTGGCGCGCGCTCGTCAAGTTCGCCATCCCAGTCTCCTCACGGTGAGCCTCCGCGTGCGACTCGCGATGGTCGGGGCGACCGGCGTGCCTCGTCGTTGCAAGAAGGGGGCCACCGTGGAGAGAACAGACTCGAGAGATCGAACGATCCGCACCCCCGGGCTCAGGAAGCGGTTTCACGCGGCGTGTCACCCGGCGCGCTGGCCGGCAACCGGATCTTGAAGACGCTCCCCCACGGATCGTCGGAGTGCACGCGGATGCGCCCCCCGTGCTCGGTGACGATCTGGTGGACGACGGCCAGGCCCAGGCCGGTTCCCTCCTGCCGCGTCGTGGCGAAGGGCACGAACAGCGTCGTTTCGACCTCGGGAGGGATGGGCGGTCCGGTGTTGGCCATCTCGACCTCGACCTCGCGATCCAACCGGCGGGTGGCGATCCGGATGGTGCCGCCGGGGTCGACCGCCGCGATCGCGTTCATGAGCAGATTCACGAGCACCTGTTTCATCCGGTCCGCATCCAGGAGGACCTGTGGAAGCTCCGGGTCGAGGTCGACTTGCACCTGCACGCCGCGTCCGTCGAGCTGCTGGCGCAGCAGGCTGCGGCTCTCCTGGACGAGAGCGTTCAGCGACGTCGGAGCCCGCTGCAACCTGGCGCTGCGCACGAAGGCCAGCTGATCGTTGAGGATGCGCTCCAGCCTCGCGGTCTCGCGCACGATGACCTCGACGGCCTCACGATCGCTTGCCTCGAGACGCCGGCTGCGCAGCATGCGCCGCGCGAAGCCCCCGAGCGCCGTGAGTGGGTTGCGGATTTCGTGCGCGATCTGGGACGAGGCCTGCCCGAGCGCCGCCAGCTTCTCGTTGAGGTAGAGCAGCTTGTTGAGCTTCTCGATCTGCCGCTGGTCGTCGCGAATCGTCTGCAGGTGGCGACCCGAGAGCACCGCGATGGCCGCCTGATCGGCGATGATCGACAGGAAACGCCGGCTGTGCCGGTCGAAACGCGTCGCGCGTTCGGCCGCGCCGCTCGCCGTGCGGTAGACCACGAGGACGCCCACGACCTCCTTGTCGATGCTCATCGGCGCGCTCACCAGGCTGACCGCGACGCCCAGCTCGGCGCCCTCGCGCGAGGCATCCAGCTCGACGTCGAGGACCCCGGTGCTGCGGCTGAGGGTCTCGCGCGCCAGGGTGGTACAACGCTCCACGGCGGCCCCGGGGAGCGCCGGACCATCGGAGCTGAACTGCATCTCGAGACGCGGCTCCGGCGGCTGCCCGTTCGAGATGAACAGGAGCGAGCCGTTCGCCTGCAGCATCGACGCAGAGATCTGGGCGATCTGACGCAGGACCTCGACGTAGTCGACGCTCGAAAGCAGGGCGCGGTTCACATACTGCACTTCGTTCAGCTCGGCGTACCGGCGGCTCACGTCCTCGAACATGAGAGCGTTCTCGATGACGACACCCACGTGGTTGGCGAGCCCCGAGAGCAGGTAGACGCGGTCGGTCTCGATGCGCCTGCCGGTGTAGAGACTGTCCGCGACGATGACCCCGAGCGTCCGCTCGCGGCCGAGGATCGGGATGACCACGAACTCGCGGGCGCCGAATGCCTCGGCGAACGGCTCGGGCGCTTCACCGCGATAGATGTGGATGTTGTAGGTGCCGGACGAGGTGGCGGCGCGCACCAGGATGCTCTTCTGCGCATCGAGCGACAGCGAGAACCCGCGGATCCGGCTGGCGAGCGAGTCCGGCAGCGGCTCCTCGTCGGGATCCTCGATGGACCGGTGCAGGATTTCCTCGAGGCTCGCGTGCTCCTTCTCGAGGTGCGCCCAGATGGTCCGAGCCTCTTCGCCCGAGGAAGGACCCACGGCCACGGTGCCGCGCAGCTGACGGCGCTCCTCGTCGAGGAGCAGGAGGAAAGCGCGGCTGAAACCGATCGCCTCGCCCGAGGTGACGCAGGTCATGAAGGCACGGAGAACCTTCGTGAGCTCGACCGAGGAGAGCGTGACGTCGACACCCTTGAATAGACGCGACAGGTCGGAGATGCGTCGTTCGAGCGCCGCGGTGGCCAGCCGCGCCCGCTCGAGGTCCAGGAGGTCGCGAAGTCGGACGCACAGATAGCGACCCACGACTTCCAGCGTTTCCCGCCACCCCTGCGTCGACCCGCCCTCCGGAGATCCGAAGGCCATGCTGATCCGCGTGTGCTGGGGCAGCCACATGCACAGGCCGGCGCTTCGTTCGATGCAGACCACACACAGACCCCCGTCGGGCGGCTCGTCGTCCAGCGGCAGCGACTCGAGCTCGGCTTCCGGATCCGAGACGTCGTGCAGCAGACGCAGGCCCCCGAGACCCCTCTCGCCGCGCCCGCACGCCAGGCTCCAGCCGGCGCCCAGGTCCTCGCGCAAACGTTCCACCACATGCCGCACGATCCGGATCGGATCGCCCTCTCCGGCCAGCTCGAGCACCAGGCGCTCGATGGAGCTCGCCCTATGCATCGGCTTCGCCCGCTCCACCGCCCGGACCTCCGGTGACGTAGCCTTCTGGATGGGCCTGCAACCAGTCCCAGGCGCTCTTGACGATCTCGTCGACGCGCGTGCGCCGCGGCTGCCACCCCAGCTCCTCGGAGGCGCGCTGCACCGCCGCCACCAGTCGGGGGGGATCACCGGGACGGCGCGGTTCGACTGTAACAGGGATCGGATGACCGGTCACGCGACGAACCGCCTCGAGGATCTCCAGAACACTCTGTCCACGACCGCTTCCCAGGTTGATTGCACCGCAGCATCCCGAGTCGAGCGCCTCCACGGCACGAACGTGGGCGTCCGCGAGATCGACCACGTGGACGTAGTCGCGGATGCAGGTTCCATCCGGGGTCGGGTAGTCGTCCCCGAAGAGGCGCGGCGCCGCGGAGCGGTCGAGGACCGAGCGCAGCAGGTTCGGGATGAGATGTGTCTCGGGACTGTGATCCTCGCCGAAGAGCTCGCTGGCCCCGGCGGCGTTGAAGTAGCGCAGCGCCACGGCGCGCAGGCCGTGGGCGCGCGTCGCGTCCTCGAGCAGCATTTCGATGGCGCGCTTCGAGCCACCGTACGCGTGCGTCGGAGCGGGCGGTGTGCTCTCCGGGATTGGAACCTTCTCCGGCTCGCCGTAGACGGCGGCACTCGACGAGAAGACGATCCGCCGCACCCCGCGCTTGCGCATGACGCGCAGCAACGTCACGGCGCCACCGACGTTGTGTTCCCAGTAGGTGAGGGGATCGCGCATCGACTCCGACACCAGGCTGCGGGCGGCGAAGTGCAGAACCGCATCGAAGCTGGGCTGCAACGCGGTGCCGAGCACCTCGGCGTCGCGAAGATCCCCGCGCACGAAGCGGCACTGCGGATGCACCGCCGCCCGATGACCGGTCGCCAGGTTGTCGAACACCGTGACCTGGTGACCCCGGCGGACGAGCTCCTCGCAGACGACGCTGCCCACGTATCCTGCACCACCCGTGACGAAGAGTTGCATGGCTCCGTGCCTCCGAGCGCCCGCGCTGGGCGCACCTGCGGTACCGCTGGCTCTAGCCGGCCGCGGCGGACGGCGTGTCCCTCCCGACGCTCGACTCGACGTGGCGGCGAAGCATGCGGCCGGTCCACGACGCCGCCTCGTCGAGGAGCCCGTCCGGAGGCCCGGCGTAGACCACGTCGCCGCCCGCGTCGCCGGCCTCGGGACCCAGATCGACCACCCAGTCGGCCGAGCGCACGACGTCCATGTGATGCTCGATGACCAGAACCGTGTGGCCGCGATCCACGAGCTCGTGCAATGTCCGCAGCAAACGCGAAACGTCGTCCATGTGCAGCCCCGTGGTCGGCTCGTCGAAGAGATACAGAAGATTCCCCTGGCGCTTGCTGGCGAGTGCGCGCGCGATCTTCAAACGCTGCGACTCGCCGCCCGAGAGCGTCGGTGCCGGCTGCCCCAGCCGCAGGTAGCCCAGCCCGGCGCGCTTGAGCAGATACAGCTTGCCGCCGAGCGCCGGCGTGTCGTGGAAGAACATGAGTGCCTCGTCGACCGTCATCTCGAGAACCTCGGCGATGTTGCGGCCACGATAGCAGACCTCGAGAACCTCGGGCTGGAAGCGCCGGCCCTCGCAGTGCTCGCATCTCACGAAGAGGTCCGCCATGAAGTGCATTTCGATCTGCACGTAGCCCATCCCCTCGCACGCTTCGCAGCGCCCACCTGGGATGTTGAAGCTGAAGCTGCCGGGCCGCAGACGGCGCCGGCGTGCGTCCGTCGTCGACGCAAAGAGATTACGCACGTCGGCCAGCCCCTTCATGTACGAGAGCGGGTTCGAGCGTGGTGTGCGTCCGATGGGGGACGAGTCGACCATCACGACGTCGCGCACGAGGTGCCCACCGCGCAAGGCGTCGTACCAGCCGAGCGGTCCACGGCTCGGCGGCACCTGTCGCGTCAGCGCCTTGTGGAGTACCTCGGTGATCAGGGTGCTCTTCCCCGAGCCGCTGACGCCGGTCACGCAGACGAACAGACCGAGCGGCACGCGGACGTCGATGCCCCGCAGATTGTGCAAGCGCGCGTTCGTGAGCTCGATCCAGCGTGAGCCTGGACTCCGCCGCCCCCCCGGATGCTGCACCTCCGCGGCTCCGGTAGGCGATCGTCCGTGACGCCTCCGCACTCCCCTGATCGGCGGGCACTTCGGTCTGGTCGAGGCGCGCGGCCTGCTGCGTGCCGGTGAAGACCACCTCGCCACCGTGCCGACCCGCGCCCGGACCGAGGTCGACGAAGTAGTCGGCAGCGGCGATCACGTCGAGATCGTGCTCGACGAGGATCAGGGAGTTGCCCAGGTCGCGCAGGTGGCGCAGCGTGCGCACGAGCCGCTCGGTGTCGCGTGCGTGCATGCCGACCGTCGGCTCGTCGAGCACGTAGAGGGCGTCGACGAGGTTCGATCCCAGCGCGCTGGCCAGGTTGATGCGCTGCGCCTCGCCACCGGCCAGCGTGCGGGTCAGGCGATCCAGGCTCAGGTACTCGACGCCCACCTCGCACAGGAAGCCGAGCCGCGCCCGCAGCTCCGAGAGGATGTCGCTCGCGACCACCGCTGCTTCGCCCTTGAGCTCGATCGACTCGACGAAACCGCGCAGGGTGCCGAGTGTCTCCTGCGAGAGCTCCGCGATGTCGCGGCCGCCGACGCGCACGCACAACGCCTCGTGCCGCAACCGCCGGCCTTCGCAGGCCCTGCACGTGGTCTCGTCCATGAAGCGCCGCGTGAAGAAGCGCGCGTACTTCTTGTACGACTTGGCGCGCAACGCCTCGAGAAAAGGCAGCACCCCCTTGAACCCCTTCTCCCCCTCCAGCAGCAGCTGCTGCGTCTGGCGGGGGAGCTCGTACCACGGCTTGCCGAGCGGGATGCGCCGGCGCCGGCAGAAGTCCTCGAGGCGGTGCGCGTAGTACTCGAACTTGGGCGTCGCCCACGGTGCCAGAGCGCCCTCGGCGAGCGAGGCCTCCGGGTCGGGGACGATGAGGTTCTCGTCGAACTCGAGCCGGTTGCCGAATCCGCGGCACTCCGGGCAGGCCCCGAGCGGATTGTTGAAGGAGAACAGGCCCGGTGACGCCTGGGGGAGATCGACGCGACAGCGGGCACAGTGGCTCTTCTGCGTCAGCTCGAGCCGCTCCCCCGTCCGCGGCGCCACGACCGTCGCGAAGCCGTCGCCGCCGCGGTACGCCATCTCGAGCGCCTCCGCGAGACGCGAGCGCGACGACCCACGCAACACCACCCGATCGACGACGACCTCGAGTCGACGCAGCCGTGCGGGCAGCTCGGGCGGGGGGTCCAGATCGACGCTGCGGTCCCGCAGCCACAACCGGACGAAGCCCGCGGCGCGCACCTGGTCGAGGACGTCGGCCACTTCCTGCCCCGGGGGACGCGCGAGCGCGAAGAGAACGACGAGGCGCTCGCCCGCGGGGAAGCTCTCCAGGATGCGGCGCGCGCCCGCGGTCGGCGAGTCGGGCCGCACCGGTTGCCCGCAGCCCGGGCAGTGCACGACGCCGGCGCGCGCGAAGAGCAACCGCAGGTAGTCGTACACCTCCGTCGCCGTGCCCACCGTGCTGCGCGCCGACTTGACGTGGTTCTGCTGGCGAATGGCGATGGCCGGGCTGATGCCAGATACCTCGTCGACGTCCGGCTTCTCCATGCGTTCGAGGAACTGCTTCGTGTAGCTGGAGAGCGACTCCACGTAGCGCCGCTGTCCCTCGGCGTAGAGCGTGTCGAACACGAGCGAACTCTTGCCCGAGCCGCTGACGCCGCTGACGACGACGAGGGCGCGTCGCGGGATGTCGAGATCGATGCTCTTCAGGTTGTGCTGACGCGCGCCACGGATCTGGATGGACTGCACGGAAACACCGCCTCGCCGCCGGCCCACGAGAGAGACGCGCAGGACCGGGATGCGTCGCCAGGGCCGAACGTTCAAGAATAGGGAGCCGGCGACGAGGGTGTCAACGAGGGCTGCCGGTGGTGTCCCGGCGCCCCCGCCCGGCCCGCCCGCCCGAGCCCGGCAGGCGCGGCAGGCGTACCGGCCGGTGGCGCTCGAGGAGCTCCCGATTGCGCGCATGGACGCGCAGGAAGACGGCCGTGGTGGCGGCCGGACGCCGCGGGCGGCGCGGGTCGTAGCGGTCGTAACACACGACGCGCCATTCGGGCGATCGCAACCGGACCTCGCCGTTCGCGTTCACCGGCAACA
>JBHHXQ010000184.1:0-7076 GCA_046757105.1 Candidatus Krumholzibacteriia bacterium | reverse complement strand
CCTCGGGGCCTCCCAGGACGATGATGTCGGGGCGGCGGCCGAGCACGTAGGCGGCATCGCCCTTCTCGTGTCCGATCCACTGGCTCGGGTCGGGCCGGGTGCGGGCGATGTGCGCGTCGGTGAGCCCCAGCATGTCGATCACCGGCAGCTCCGAGAAGTACGGCAGGCTGCCGGCGCCGTTCGTGGCCACCAGCGTGCTCTCCGCTGCGTGCGCCCGCAGCCACTCGCCCACCTGGCGGCCGTAGTGCGCTGCCGGATCCGCCGACCGGCAAGCGCGCAGCGCCGGATCCAGGACGGCCGGCAGCAGCGTCATGATCAAGCCGAGCCCGAGCGCACCGGCCATGGCACGCCGTGCCGCGTCGGATTCGTGGATGACGCGACCCGCAACGTGCGCGCGCTTGCGCGCCGCCTTCGTTCCGCCCACCGGCTGCACGTCGCGGAGCCTGGCGTCCGACAGAACCCGATACCACACGCAGAGCGAGACGCCGACGAGGACGGCGCCGAGAAAACGCGTCTCGGCCGCCAGGCGCGCCGCGTGGGCCGGCGCATCGCGATACGTGCGCGCCAGGCGCAGGAGTCCTCCGGCGAGCGGCTCGATCCACCCCGGGGTCACGACCAGGACGATCCCGACCACACCGCACAGCAGGGCGACCACGCGTGCCGGGCGTTGGGCGCGCAGTTCGCGGCGCCGCAGCGCCCGCAAGCCGAGTTCGCACGCGACCGCGACCGCCGGCCATGCCGGGACCAGGAAGCGGTAGCCGGGAAAGCGCTCCCCGCCCACGAGGAACGCGAAGACGACCTGCACACCGACCCAACCCAGCAGAAGCCGCGCCGCAGCGGCCGATGGCAGGAGCGCCCGCGCCACCAGGAGCGATCCGAAGTGGATCGGAAACGCAGCCAGCATCTTCCCGACGTACAGCAGACCGGACCCGAGCGCGGCGGTGCCGAGCGTCGCTTTCGCGTACACCGGGTTCGGCAGCCAGTCGCCGTAGTACACCAGCCGAAACGCCACGAGCGGCCCCAGGATGACGGCGGCACCGAGCCCCGCTCGCAGATGCCAGCGCCCAGGCCGGGGAGCAGCGGCGACAAGCGGCAGTGCAAGAAGCAACCCTTCCGGACGCAGCGCGGCCACCAGACCCAGGACGAGACCGGTGCCGGTGCCGCGCCCCGCCGGCGGCGGGTCCCGCAGCGCCTCGAGGAAGAGCCAGGTGATCGCCGCGGTGTACGCGAGCGTCTCCATGCCGCTCACGCTCCAGGCGGCGATGGGTGCCCACGCCGCGAACAGCAGTGCCGCCGGGCCGCCGGCGCGCGTGTCCCCCGTCAGGCGCGACGCCAGCTCGGAGACCAGCCCGATGGCCAGAAACCCACAGACGATCCCCAGGAACGGCGCCGCGGCATGTGGTTCCAGACCGGCTGCCGACAGCAGGCCAAGAAGTCCGGTCCACGGCAGGTTTGACACGCCCTCGACGTGCTCGCCGGCGTTCATGACCGGCCCCAGCCCATCGCCCAGATGACGCGCGTAGCGATACGAGATGAACGCGTCGTCGATGTCGAAGCGCCGGAAAACGACGCACAGTGCGACGAAGAGAACGCTCGCGATCAACGTCTGGGCGTCGCGGTGAGCGAGGATGTCGCGCCGCTTGAGAGCCATGGCACCCGTGTGGACGGCGAAACTTTGGTGGAACGGCGATTGCTGTTGCAGCAACCGGCAGGCGCTTCACCGCATCCTAGGCAGGCGCCGGCAGTTCCGACAAGTTCAAACGAGCGAGGTGGCGCGTGCTGGGCCCGCACGGATCGCGGGTCGCGCGTCGGATCGCGTTGCAACCTGGAGGTTCCCCGCGCGCGCCCACCCGCATCCCGGGCGGCGCGTCTGGCGCCGCCCGGCTCGTTTCGGCACCGACCCCTGCGAGCGGCGATGTTTCAATCGGCCGCCACCGCGCACACCTCCTCCCCGACGCGTGCTTCCTCCACGAACTCGAACGGCAGCTGCGGCTGCGCTGCCGAGGGTGGATCCGCGTCGCCCTGCTTCGCGGCGGGTTCCGGACGCACGAGACGCAGGCGTTTGATCTTCTTGATCAAGCCCTGACGACTGATGCCGAGCTCCACCGCGGTTCGCGACTTGTTCCAGGTGTGGCGTTCCAGGCAGCGCGCGATCAACGCGCGCTCCAGATACTCGGTGGCCTGGTGCAGGTCGCGAATCTCCTCCAGGCGGTCGAGCGACCAGTCGACGCTCGCCCCGTAGCGCAAGCGCTCGCTCAGCATGTACGGCTGCATCACCTCCTCGTCACCGTACAACGCCACCAGGCGCTCGATCTCGTTTTCGAGCTCGCGCACGTTGCCGGGCCAGTCGTACTCCAGGAAGCGCGCCAGAACCTCGTCCGAGAACTCGGCCGACGGACGCGCCAGCCGCGCGCTCACTTTGTCGCGGAAGTAGCGTGCCAGCAGCGGGATGTCCTCACGCCGGCGCCGCAGCGGTGGCAGCTCCAGCTTCACCACGTTGAGCCGGTAGTACAGATCCTCACGGAAGCGCCCCTGCGTCACCTCGTGCGTGAGGTTCCTGTTCGTGGCCGCGATGATGCGCACCGAGACCTGCCGCGTCCGTGTCTCTCCCAGACGGCGGATCTCGCCGTCCTGCAGCACACGCAGCATCTTGATCTGCAGCGCGATCGGCATGTCCGCGATTTCGTCTAGAAAGAAGGTACCACCGTTCGCTTCCTCGAAGAGACCTCTCTTTTCGTAGTTGGCGCCGGTGAAGGCACCCTTGCAGTGCCCGAAGAGCTCGCTCTCGAGAAGCGATTCCGGAAGGGCGGCACAATTCTGCGCCACGAACTTGCGGCCTGCGTAGAGATCGCTATCGTGGATGGCACGCGCCACCAGCTCCTTGCCGGTGCCGCTTTCACCCAGAACGAGAACGTTGACGTCCGAGGACGCGAGCTTCTCGATGGTGCGAAACAGCTGGCGCATCTGCCGTGATCGGCCGACGAGCCCCACGAACCGGCACTTCTCCCAGCGCGCCTCGACAGCTCGCCGCGCATCGGGCGCGTTGTCGCGATCGCGCAGCAGCCGTGTCAGATCGCGGAAGACTGCGTGCGCGAAGCGCATCGTCGCGCCCGACACCACCGGATACGGCGGCCGCACCGACAGCGCCACGGCCCAGGCCATCTCGCGGTGGCGGCGCTCGGCCAGGATCACCGTCCCCGGCAGTGGGCTCTCCAGGAGAGCCAAGCCGTGCGAATCGCCGCGCAGGAGCCCCGCGGTCCCCAGGACACACGGGCCCAGGACCCGCTCGTCCAGTCTCGCGGCCTCGCTGCCGAGACGCTGCGCCAGCCGCGCAGAGTCTGCACCCGCGGCGGCATGGAACACCAGACCATGCGGCAGGATCGAGAACAGCACGCAGTTGCTTGCGCGGACCAGCTCGCGAACCGCCCGCAGCCCCTGTGCAAGCGGCTCCGGATCACCACTGTGGCCCGAGACGAGCTGCAGATTGGGCGTATCTCCGGAGTCGTTTCCTTCCGACCTCAGATCCGCAGGAACACGGTTCATCGGAACTCCCTTCGCTTCGGCGGGGCGAGGCCACCACGAGCCCCCCGCCAGGATGAAGTGAGAGGAACCGGAGCACGGCGAAGCCATCGGCACGCATCGCAGACTTCGTACCAGAAGCTGCGGGGACGCAACGCCGGTGCCCGCACGGTGTCCGTCCCGCACCCGCCGCACGTCGTAGGTCGCGTGTCGAGACATGCTTGCGGGCGAGCGGTCCGGTCGCGTTCCCGGCAAGAGCGCGCCGGGTTCGCCGGAGCCGCCGCGTGTTCGATGTCATGATCGGGGGCACATGTGGGGCATGCGTGCACTCGGGGCGTGCAACGGCAAGGCTCTACGGGAGGGCTCAGTCGACGAAGCGCACCTGGCGCGAGCCCGGGACCACGCGGCCGATCCGGCGGGCGCTCGGGCAGCGTGCCGCGAACAGACCGGAGTCTGCGGGGGCGATGAGGGCGACCATGCCGATGCCGCAGTTGAACACCCGCCGCATCTCGCCGGCGGGGATGTCGCCCCGGCTCTGGACGAGTCGGAACAGCGGCGGCATCTCCCAGCTCGACGAGATGATCTCCACGTCGCAGCCCGCCGGGAGCAGGCGCGGGATGTTCTCGGTGAAACCACCACCCGTGATGTGCACGAGCGCGTGCAGGCGCTTGTCCAGCACCAGCGGCCACAACGTCTCGAAGTAGGAGCGATGTGGTGCGAGCAGCGCTTCGGCGAGCGTCGTTCCGAGCTCCGGCAGCTCGGCGCCGAGCTCGAGCCGCGCCTCGTCGAGAAGAACGCGGCGGGCAAGCGAGTAGCCGTTCGTGTGCAGGCCGCTCGACGGCAGGCCCCACACCTCGTCACCGGATCGCACCTCGCTGCCGGTGAGCAGCCGGCCGCGTTCGGCGACACCCACCATGCACCCGACCACGTCGTAGTCACCCGGCGTGTACGTTCCGGGCATTTCCGCCGTCTCGCCACCCAGGAGCGCACAGTCGTGCGCGCGGCATGCACGCGTCATGCCTTCGACGATCTCGAGGACGACGCGCTGGTCGAGCTTCGCGGCGGCCACGTAGTCCAGGAACAGCAACGGCCGCGCCCCCTGCACGAGGATGTCGTTCACCGAGTGGTGCACGATGTCCACGCCGAGGCCGCCCCAGCGGCCGGCCATGGACGCCAGATGCGTCTTGGTGCCAACGCCGTCGACACTGCAGACGAGGACGGGAGAGCGCCCGAGGCCGGACGCATCGAGGAGACCGCCGAAGCTGCCAATCTCCGAGAGCACGCGCGGCCCCCAGGTGGTCTCGGCGAGCTTGGCGATGCCGCGGACGATGTCGTTGGCGCGGTCGATGTCCACGCCGGCGTCTCGGTAGCGCAACGGGAGAACCTCCGAAGCGGCACCCTAGGAGACGCGCGACCCGCGGGTCAAGGGGGGCAAGCTGCAGGCAGGGTGCAGCCGGTGGCGCCGGGGTCCGCGGAGCCGCCCGGGATACAGCCACCGGGCCGCTGGCGCTCAATCGATCTCGTAGTCCTGAGGCGGGCCGGCGAGGATGCGGCCGAGCCGGCGGTTCATGCTGTCGAGCGCCGCGTAGGCGCCCGCACGGGAGGCGTCGCCCGCAACTCTTGCGGCGCCGACATGCAGTCTCTCGGTACGCCCCTCGGTCTCCTGCACGAGGACGCAGACGACGTCCTCGCCGCCGACCGCGGTGCGCTGGAAGCCGGCCAGGCGCAGCGTGACGCGCCCGTGACACAGCTTCTCGACGGCGTCGAGACAGGCGCTCGCCAGCAGCTCGGGCGACGTCCCGGCGCCGCGGACCTCGGCGCGCCCGAGCGCCACACGTGCGCCGTGCGCCACCTCCGCTTCGGCCAGCGAGCGCTCGTCGGTGACCCTCGTGTTGTACGACACCAGCCGTGCGCGCGATTCGTGCTCGAGCTCCTCGAGCACGACATCGGAGATCTCGGAGGGCTGCTTGTCGAGGACAACCACGCGAACCTGATCCTCCACCACGTCGAGGCGCGCCTGCGCCCCCAGAACCGTGATCACGTCGGCCAGCACCTCTTCCCGGATGCTACCCGGGACCGCGGTCACCATCACGACGACGGGCTCTCCGCGCTCGTCCGTGCGGATTCGACAGCTGCTGACGTTCGGCAGCAGGCGTACGAGTTCCTCGGCCGTGTCGATGGACACCCTGGATTCCAACTCGATGGGATGCAGCACAAGGCAGCGCGTAGAGCTTTAATACTAGCAGAGGCCACGAATCACCCACAAGCGAACCGCCTACGCCGTCACGGCCGCGATTCCTCCGGTCTATCCGCAGTGTCGAAATGGGTGAGATTGCGCAATTCACGGTAGCGCGCATCGATCTCCGCCGGCTGGACCTCGCGCAGACGCTGCACACCGAAGTCCTGAACGGTGAAGCTGGCCAGCACCGTGCCGTAGGCAATGGCTCGCCGCAGGCCGGCGTCCGAGTGGTCGCCGGTGGCGGCCAGATGCCCCAGCACTCCACCGCCGAACGCATCTCCCGCACCGGTCGGGTCGAAGACCTCCTCCAGCGGAATCGCCGGGTAGCAGAAGGTCCTGCCGTCGGTGAGCATGACAGCACCGTGCTCGCCCTTCTTGATGACCACCGTGCTCGGCCCGAGCTCGAGCAGCCGGCGGCCGGCGCGGATCAGATTCGGCTCCTCGGCCAGCTCGCGCGCCTCGCTGTCGTTCAAGATGACGAGATCCACCGAGCGCAGCACCTGCACGAGATCCTCGCGTGCGGTATCGATCCACAGGTTCATGGTGTCGAGAGCGACGAGCTCCGGCCGGTCCACCTGCTCGAGCACCTCGGCCTGCAGCGAGGGATGGATGTTGCCGAGGAACACGTACGGGGTCCCCCGAAACTCGGCCGGCACCTTGGGATGGAAGTGCTCGAAGACGTTCAGGTGCGTGAACAGCGTCTTGCGTGCGTTGAGATCGTAGCCGTACTCCCCGCCCCACCGGAAGCAGGCGCCGTCGGCCACCTCGAGACCTCGCGTGTCGATGTCGCGCTCCCGCAGTAGCTGCATGTGCTCCTGCGGGAAGTCGCGACCGACGACCGCCACCACCTGCACGGGAGCGAAGAAGCGCGCAGCCAGCGAGAAGTACGACGCCGAGCCCCCGAACGCCTCCCGGACCTCCCCGAACGGGGTCCGGATGTCGTCGAGCGCAACGGATCCGACCACCAGGATGGAGCGTGCAGACAAGCGCAGCCTCCTACATCGACCGCGGAGCTTCGATCGACATCAGACCGAGAGCGGACGCCAGGACCCTGCGTGTGGCGTGACAGAGTGCCAGCCTCGCGAGCCCCAGTTCGCGATCGTCCTGGATCACACGATGTTCATGATAGAACCTGTGGAAGGCGCGCGCCAGCTCTTCGCAATAGCTGGTGAGACGATGTGGCTCGCGCGCCCGCGCCGCGCGCCGGAGGAAGTCCGCGTAGTCGGCCAGCAACTTGATGAGCTCGTGCTCCTCGGGCTGCTCGAGACGGTCGAGGGGCGCGTCTTCCGGCGGCATCCCTGCTGCGCCGCCGCACACG
>JBHHXQ010000183.1:0-7088 GCA_046757105.1 Candidatus Krumholzibacteriia bacterium | reverse complement strand
GAATGCCCGAAGCCGTTGTGATTCTTGCATCCTCCCATGACGCAGCCCTCCCCGTGTGACACGACTGCAAAGTCAGTCATTGGAGATTCGCTGGTGGTTTCAGTTTTCGGGAAGCACAGGAGCGAGCGGCCAGGCTAGATGCGGGCGATGCTCTCTTTGGGGATCCAGCCGCGCAGGCTGCCGCCGATGGAGACGCGCAGCCAGTCGGGGCGGTGGACCTCGATCTCGACCTCGGTGCCTTCGTGGAGCCAGAACTCGATCGTGTAGTCCTGGCCGGGGCCGCTCATGACCGAGACCTTCTCGGCAGCGACGACGCCGCGCCCCACCCCGCGCTCCTCGTGTACCTTGTACGCGAGCGTCGCGGAAGAGAGCACCAGGAGCGAGACAGAGGTGTACAAGGCGATCCGGCCGGCGAACCGCCTGTTGCGATGCAGGATCATGAACAGGCCGATCACGCACGTCAGCACGTAGACCAGCGCCGTGACCACGACCCACTCGTTGAGGCTGAGCCACGAGAACACTGCGCGCGCCGCGGTCACCGGCCACGGAACCGGTGGTTGGAGAGCCTTGTCCTCACGCTGTGACACGACGTACTCGAGGTTGGCGCGCAGCAGCCGATCGCGTGGGATGAGCATCTGCGCCCGCCGGTACTTCGCGATCGCCAGGCCGAGATTGCCGTTCTTGTAGTAGGCGTTGCCGAGGTTGTAGTAGAGCGGGCCGTTGCGCACGCCCAGGTTCTCGGCACGCAGGTATGCCTCGATCGCCTGGTCGAAACGACCGGCCTCGTAGGCGGCATGGCCACGCTTCAGGAGCTCCTGCGGCGGCATGAACTCGACAGCCGGCTCCTGGCCGACGTGCAGAGCGCCCGGTCGGTCGGTTTCGGTGGCCTGGGCGATTGGGACGGGCGCGCCGGCGGTATCCCCGAACGTACACAGACCGCACACGAGCGCCAGGCACATCATCGTGAGACGCGACCCCTTTCGGTTCCAGCGCTGCTCCATCTCCATGACGAGAGCCGTGGCCTCCTGCAGCACGTCGCGCATCTTGGTTTCGGAGAAGCTGCCGGGTGAGAAGCGCGCCGCGTCACAGTGCTCGAGCACCTGGACGAGCCGCTCGCGCGTGTCCTCGTTCGCACCCGCCTCGAACAGATGCCTGCGCAGGCCGTCGTGCGTCAGACTGGCGGCCGACACGTTCAGCTTGTCGCCCGAGTACTGCAGCAGCGCCCGCGAGACCTCAGCGTAGAACTCCTCGCCGCGCCCCGCTGCGAGGAACTTCGCCGCCTCGGACAAGCGTTTGCGCGCCACCTTGCGCGCCCGCGACGAGCGCGCGAGTGCCACGTCCGAGGCCAGCCGATCCCGACGCCGCTGCACCATCAAGGCGCCGACGACGGTCAGGAATGGCAGCGGCAGCAGCACCACGAAGAGCCCCCGCAGGTAGAGCGGCGTTCTCTGGTCCGAAACGGCGACGTCCGTACGGATGTGCGCGATGTCCTCACCGAGCACCTCGATGTCCTGCTGGCGCGGCATGCTCTGGCTCAGCATCTGCTGGCTGCGCGCAGTGCGCACCGCCGTCAGCGGGAAGGGCTTCGTCTCGACGGTGCGGTAGCGCCCGTCGTGCGTGTCGAAGTAGGCCAGACGAATCGGCGGGATGCGGTATTCCCCGGCCTCGCGCGGCACCAGCACCACCTCGTAGGTCCGGGTCCCCGAGACGCGATCCAGCCTCCGCACCTTCGTCTTCGAGTCGGCGTCGTACACTTTGAAGTTGGGAAGTGCCGGCAGGCGCGGCTTCGAGAACGTCCGCACGTTGCCGGAGCCCCGCACACGCACGGTCAGCGTGACCGGCTCGCCCTCTTCGACCTCGGTGCGCTCCAGCTTGGCCGAGATCGTCAGATCCTCGCCGACGGCGCCATCGAAATGCGCCGGCCGCCCGGCATTCGGAAGGGGCAGCACCTCGATCTCGACGGGGCGTGAGCGCAGAACGCGCTCGACGCCGCGTTCGAAGAACGAGTAGCTGCGCTCGGACACCTGCATGAGGCGCAGCTTGCCGGGATCGATGCGCAGGGTTCCCGAAGTGGCCGGGAAGACCGCCGTGCTCACCTCGATGACGTGGTAGCGCCTCCCGTTGAGCATCTTGTAGTACTGCTTGTCGCCCTCCTGGAGCTTCTCGACCCAGAAGCCCTCGAACTTCGGCTGCGTGTAGTTGAGGTTGGACACACGCACGGTCGCATAGAGGTAGAACGTGTAGATGATCTGCTCGTTGACGTAGGCGCGTTCCTTGTCGGCGCGCGCTACGACGAAGAGGGTGCGCTCCTCCTGCGGCCCGCCGGCCGTGTCCGGCGCCCGGCCCCCGACGGTGATCCGGATCGGCTCGCTGCTGTACTCCTTGCGGCGGTGCTCGAGGGTGAAAGACCCGATCGTGAGCTTGCCCTCTCGCTTCGGAACCAGCACGTACGTGAACGTGTGCGAGGCGCTCAGCTCGCCGTTCACGTACGAGATGCTCTGTGAGCTGCCGCGGTAGTACACCTCGAAGTCTTCGAGGGGTGGACGTCGCGGCTGCTCCGCCGACTTGAAGCGGCCGCGCACCGTCACATCGAGTGTGATCTGGTCGTCCAGCGTCGCGTGCGTCCGGTCCACGGTGGCGTCCACCGAGATCGGCTGCGATCGTGCGGCCGGCGCCCACGCCAGCATTCCGAGGACGAGGCAGGCCCAGCCGACGAGGTACCCGGCGACGCGAGAGCCGGCGCCGTGGGGTCCGGCAGCGTGGCGTTCGGTGGCACGGGCCCCAGCAATCCAGTCGCGGGCGTCCCGGCCCCGGACAGCCCGACGCCGGGGGTCCGGGCATGCGGCAACCTGCCCACGGGAAGCTCGGGGTCGTGAAGGCCTGCGTCCCGGAATCGCGTTTCGCACCGTCATCACCAATCCTTCTCCACCCGTCTCGCGCGCGCCCGGGCCTTGCGGGCACGCTCTTTCTGCAGCTCCTTCTCCTGGTCCCGCATCGCCTCGAGGATGCGCAGAGCCTCCTCGGGGCGAAGCTCCCCCTCGTCCACCGACAGCGAGTCGATCCCGGCCCGCAGCGGCTCCTCGTCCTGCGGCTGCTGCTGCTCCTCGTCACCCGCCGAGTCCTGCGAATCCTGGTCCTGCGAATCCTGACCCTGCTGCTCCTGGTCCCCGGACTGCTGCTGCTCCTGGTTCGAGCCGCCTCCCTGGCTCTGCTGCTGCTGGTCCTGCTGTTCGGAGTCACCGTCTGGATTCTGTTGTTGCTCCTGTTGCTGCTGCTCCTGCTGTTGCAGGAGGCGCAGTGCCTTCTCGAGATTGATCTTCGTGTCCAGGTCGTCGGGCTTCGCGTCCAGCGCGCGCCGGTAGGCGGTCACGGCTTCGGCCGCGTTGCCCATCTGGAAGAAGGTGTTCCCGAGGTTGTACAGGCTGTGGTGTCGAAGATCGGGATCTGCCGATTGTGTCGCGCGCCCGAGCGCGGCGGCCGCATCCTCGAGCTTCTGCTGCCGGTAGAGCGCGTTGCCCAAGTTGTAGGAGATCCCCTCGGACTCCGGAGCGTGCGTCAGTGCCTGATTGTACAGGTCGACGGCCTCCTCGAAGCGCTGAGCTTCGAAAGCCTCGGTGGCGTCGCGGTTGCGTGTGGCCGCCTTGCGCTCGATGCCGCCGGTCATGGCGAGACTGAGAACGACGCAGAGCACGACACGCAGTGCCGCATCCGAGTCCGCCGCCCTCCCTGGCCGCAGCCCCCGACCCGGACGAGCCCGTCGAGCAGACGTGCGTGCTGAACCATGCTGCAGCTCGCGCCGGCGTCGTATCTCAAGCATGATGCATCTCCCGCGTGCGGCGCCTGTTCGGAATCAACAGCTCGATCCCCAGCAACAACGCCGCCACTCCGAGCGGCCACTGGAAGCGTTCCTCGTAGCTCGTCGCCAGGTTCCCCTCCAGCTCCTTCTTCTCGATCGCCTGCAGGTCCTCGAGGACGGCCGCGAGCTCGATCCCGCGCGGCGAGGCGCGGAAGTACCTGCCGTGCGACTCCTCCGCGATCGCGCGCAGGGTCGCCTCGTCGAGACGCGAGGTCACGACCTTGCCGCGGCGGTCCTTCTTGTAGCCCGCCACCCGGCCGGCGTCGTCGCGTTCCGGAATGGGTTCGCCGTCCGGCGAGCCGATTCCGATCGTGTAGACGACGAGTCCTTCCTCGGCGGCCTTCTTCGCCTCGGCGATCGGATCGCCTTCGTGCGACTCCCCATCGGTGACGAGGATCAGCGCCTTGTGCTTCTGCTCGCCGGCCACGAACGCGGCACGCGCCTTCCGGAGAGCGTCGCCGAGATTGGTTCCGGGCGTCGAGACCGAGTGCACGTTGAGCGATTCGAGGAGCAGCAGGACCGTACCGTGGTCGAGCGTCAGCGGGCAGACCGTGAAGGCCTCACCCGCGAAGGCGATGAGTCCGACGCGGTCGCCGCCCATCTGTCCGAGGAGATCGGCCACCTCGCGCTTGGCCTGCTCGAGCCGGTTGGGACGCATGTCCTCGGCGAGCATGCTCACGGACGTGTCGATGGCAATGACGAGATCGATCCCGCGGCGTTTCATCATGACAACCTCGCCACCCCACTGCGGGCGTGCGAGCGCCACGACGACGAAGCCGCAGGCGAGCAGGAAGAGCGCCGTCTTCATC
The DNA here is from genome assembly GCA_046757105.1 of Candidatus Krumholzibacteriia bacterium. Taxonomy (GTDB): domain Bacteria; phylum Krumholzibacteriota; class Krumholzibacteriia; genus JBHHXQ01. The sequence continues at coordinate 2,423 of JBHHXQ010000183.1, read as the reverse complement.
CACTCGCGCCGAGCGTCGTAGCCGGGCGCCAGGCGCTCGAACAGCTCTCCCGCCCAGGCGCCGCGTGCCCGCTTGCGAGCGCGCCAGCCGAAGCCGAGCAACAGCGCGGCGAGAGGCAGGAGCAGCAGGAACCACAATCGCCCCTGCGCGCCGAAGCGCACCGCATGGTCCACGAGCAGCACGATCGGGCTCAAGTCGACCTCCCGGGGACGGCCGGAGCGACGACGGCCCGGATCCGGGCGAACCCCGGTCGCATGGCCGGGAGCCGGACCGCCCGGATCGAGGCGGCGCTTCGCGGCATGGCCGGGCTCACGGCAACCTCCGGAGCACCACGTGTGACAGCAGCCCCTCGAGCAGCAACAGGACGACCGCCGGCAGCACGAGCCAATGCGCCAGCTCCGAGTACTCGACGTACTCCTTGGTCTCGACTCGCGTCCTCTCCATCTCGCCGATCTCCTCGTAGATCTCGGTCAGCTTCTCGGGGCTCGTGGCCCGGAAGTACTGCCCGCCACCGATGCCGGCGATCTTCTTGAGCGTCTCCTCGTCGATCGGGCTGTACTGGCGTACGTACTGGCGCCCGAAAAAGGTTTCCACGGGGAAGCGCGCGTTCTCTTCCCGCCCCGCACCGATCGTGTAGATCTTCACGCCGACCGCTTTCGCGACCTTCGCCGCCGTGAGCGGGTCGACGGTGCCAGCGTTGTTGGCGCCGTCCGTGAGCAGGATGACGACGCGGCTCTTGGCCTCGCTCTCGCGCAGCCGGTTGACCGCGGTGCCGAGCGCCGTGCCGATCGCGGTACCGTCCTCGATTTGCCCCACCTCCACCTCGTCCAGGAAGCGCAGCAGAACCTGGTAGTCGAGAGTGGGCGGACACTGCGTGAGCGCGTGTCCCGAGAAGACCACGAGACCGATGCGGTCGGTCTGGCGCCCTTCGATGAACTCGCGCGCCGCCTGCTTCGAGACGTCGAGACGCGAGACGTCGCGCCGCGTGGCGCCGCGCCTCTCCGGCGTCATGTCGACGGCCAGCATGCTGCCCGAGATGTCGAGCGCCAGGATGATGTCGATGCCCTCGCTCTCGACCGTCGTGCTGCTGATGCCGGACTGGGGCCGCGCCAGCGCCCAGACGAGAAACCCCAGAACCAGAAGACGCAGAACAACCGGCGCGTTGTACATGCGCTGCCTGAAGCTGGGCGGCGTGTCGTGCAGGAGCCGGAAGTCCGAGTACTGCAGCACCGCGCGGCGCGGCCTCACCCAACGCACGTACACGAAGGCCAGAAGCGGAACCAGGAGCAACGCGAGCAGCATCCAGGGGTTCTCGAGGCGCGTCATTCCAGGCTCCCCCCGCTGGGATGGGAATCACCCGTGGTCCCCGCAGAAGCGGACCCCACCAGGACGGGCTCGGGCGCGCGCCGGCGCAGGAGCGCCGAGGGCTTCGAGGTCGAGACGACGAAGCTGCGCACGCGCGCCAGGGCCGCCATGCACTCGTCGACCGTTGGCTCGTGCTTGGCGAACTTGACGAGATCTGCCTCCCCGCACAGGGCGGCCACCTCGTTCACGACGGAGTCCCGGTACTCCTTCCTCCGGAGCTCCGCGAGGATCTCGCCGGTGGTTTCCTCGAGCGCCGCCAGGCCGAACCGCGGCGCATCCTCCATGTAGATCCGCAGGATCTCCGAGAGCTGCACGTAGTGCTCCTTGATCATGCCGTCCAGGGGCAACCGCTGCGTCTCCAGCTTGCGCAGCTCCGCCAGCGCAACCTCGTGCGCGGGTCGCGGCGGCACGACGGGCACCGGTTCGACGCGACGCCTGCGGCGCCGTGCCCACCACCAGACCAGAAGAGCCACGGCGACGAGTGCACCCAGTCCCGCCCACACCCACGCCGGGATCGGCACCGGGACGCCGTACTGCCCCTTGATGTCCTGGATGTCGGCAGCCGCCAGGCTGTCGTCCAATACCGATTCGACCCACAGGTGGATCGAGTCGGTGTGTGCCACGGCATCCAGCGTCTCGGCGCGCACCTGCACCGGCCACGGCGGCAGAACGACGTCGCCAACCTCGTAGACACTCAACGCGTAGCGCGCGATCCACAGATCCCGGGCGACATCGTGCCCCGTCTCGTCGAGGGCGCCTCCGGGAGCCGCTTCGCTGCCGGATCTCCCCGCCGGCGGAACCACCTCGAGATCCTTCACCTCGACCGGTCCCTCTCCCGCACGCACGGAGCGCGGGAACAGCACCTGGTAGCTGATGGGCGCCCGCACGCGGATCTCGAGCGTCACGCGGTCGCCGACCGTGAGCGAATCGGGACGGGTCAGCACGTCGATCTCGACGTCACGCAGGAGATCCGCAGCCCCGGGCTCCTCCTGCGCTCGCGCGGCCGGCAGCACGAGCGGCGAGGCCAGCACGAGCAGGCAGCCGGCAAGCCGCGTGCC
>JBHHXQ010000182.1:0-7208 GCA_046757105.1 Candidatus Krumholzibacteriia bacterium | reverse complement strand
CGTCCCCCCGGATGCGGTGGGGCGGGCATCCCGAAGAGTCCATCGGCGTCGACCACCGCCGGCAGGACGAGTGTCGCGAGAAGCTCACGGACCCAGGATGTCGTCTCGTCCGAGCCGCCCAACCCGGGTCCGATCGCCAAGGCATCGGCGCGCTCGATCAACGGTTCCAGCACCTTGCGAATCCGCGCGGTCGAGCCTCCGGCATCCGACTCGGGCGCCGGATGCACGATCACCTCCGTGAGCCGGCCCTCGAGGACATCTCGGATCGACTGGGGTGCCACCAGGTGCACGATCCCGGCGCCCGACCGCAGCGCCGCCTCGGCCGCCAGGGCTGCTGCCCCCGGGTAGGTGCGGCTGCCCGCAACCACCAGGACACAGCCGCGCGCATACTTGTGCGCCGTGGGCTCGACGGGCGCCAGGAGAGAGCCCGCCAGACCGGAATCCACCCAGATCCAGTCCTCCGGGACGTCCGCCAGTACCGAGTCCGGGAACCCGATGTCGGCGACGACCAGTCGTCCGGTGCGCTCGCGCCCGGGATGGAGCACGAGGCCGATCTTCGGAAGACCGAACGTCACGGTGTGATCGGCCCACACGGCGGTGCCGCGGATCTCGCCTGTGCTGCCGTCCACGCCCGACGGCACGTCCACGGCGAGCGTCCGCGCACTGTGGTGATTGAGCAGGTTGATGAGGGCGGCCAGACGGCCGCGGAGCGGCCGCTCGACACCGGTCCCGAGAAGAGCATCGACGCACAGATCAGCCTGCCGCAGGTGCCGCTCGAGCGCCACGAGCCCGTCCTCGTCGGGCGCAGTCCCGGCCGGTGCGGCAGCGGATGGCGCTGCGAAGTCGGGCCGTTCGGACGAGCCGGGACGCCGCGCCGGATCGTCGACGGGCCCCGGATCGGGGATCTCCCCCGGAATCAGGTTCTCCTGGACGCTCGTCTGCCGCAGCCGCTCGTGATTCGTGCGTGCGTCCGGAGAGAGTTGCGTGGGAGGGTGTGTCAGATGCACGCACACGTCCACGCCGAGCTGAGAGAGGGCTCGCGCCACGACGAAGCCGTCGCCTGCATTGTTTCCCTTGCCGCACAGGACCTCGACGCGCGCGCGGTTCGTCAGCAGACCGCGCACCTCGCGCGCGACCGACTGCCCGGCGTTCTCCATCAGCTGCAGGGAAGGCACGAGACCCCCGTCGATCGTGCGGCGGTCGATCTCCTGCATCTGGCGTGCGGTCACGAGCTTCATCGGAACTCCCGCTTCCGGGACAGCCTACGTGCGCTGCGAGCGACCGGTCAACTCACTGTCAAAGCTCCGATTGCGACACCCCCGAGAGCGTTGCCATACTGCCATGCATGCACACGTCGGAAGAACCCGAAGATCGCCTCGAGGCTCGGGAGGACCGGCTCGAGGACGGCCCCGAACGCACCCTTTTCGACCGGCTCCACCCGTCGGCCCTCCTCCTTCTGGTCCTGGGATGTCTCATCCTCTACGGCCTGGCCGCCGAGCGGCTCTGGGGCGGGCGCCCGGGCCTCGGGGTCTGGGGCCTCGCCCTGGCGCCCCTGCTCGGCATCGCTCCTGTGTTCGCGGTTCTGCGCCACATGGGCCTCCCGGTCCGCGAAGAGCTGTGGCTCGTCGGGCTCTCCCCCCGCCAGCTCCTCGGTGTTTTCCTGGCGCTCGCCGGGACGCTCCCTTGGGCCTATGCCGCAGGCGCCCTCAACTCGGAGCTGACGCCACCCGAGCCCGAATCCTTCGAGTACTTCCGAAGCCTGATCCCGACAGACACCCCCAGCTTCATCGGCGCCTTCATGGCCGTGGTGGTGATGGTGCCCCTGGGTGAGGAGGTGGTCTTCCGGATCCTGGTCCTGGGTGTGTTCCGGCGACACATGCCGGCATCGCTCGCAGTCCTGATCACCGGCGTGCTCTTCGGTGCTGCGCACATTGCGCCCTGGCTCTTCCTGCCGATCTCCCTCCTCGGCATGGTCCTCGGCATCCTCACCCTCATCACCCGCTCGCTCACGGCCGCCTGGATCGGGCATGCCCTGTTCAACCTGTTCGCACTCGTCCAGTTGGTCCAAACCGGCGACGCGGAAACGACCCGGTTCGATCGGTTGGCCATGCAGCCGTGGGTGCTGGCCGCCGGGGGCTTGCTTGCTGTGGGTGGACTCTTGGCGGCGCGTTCGACACACGACGGTCCCCGACCCGAGACCGCCGAACATCGTGACGAGCCGAGATGAATCCACCGAGAGCCGGTGACAATGTCCACACCACGTGACGCCAGCGCGTAACGAGACGGCGCTGCAGGGCGGTGGGGTGCCAGTGGCACAGAGCGCGACGACGATGCGGGCCCCGGGGGAGGTGACTCAGGCGCGGAACGCGATGGCCGCGCGGCCCCCCGGGGGGGATGACGCCGGCACCGAACACGACGGCCGCGAAGCCGCCGGGGCGTGACGCCGGAAGGAACGCGATGGGCTGTCGGTGGCGGCAAGGAACGTGACGGGGGGTGCAGAACGCAGGAGTAAAAAAAATGAACCCGTACATGCCTGCCGGGCAGGACAAAAAAATGTCCCCGGGGACCGACGATCGGAACTCTAAGTCGAGGGATTCGCCAGGTGGTCCAAGTGGAACCAGGACGCGGGGCGGGCGACCTCGGTTACTTCATGGACTGTCCGAGGGCCCTGCCAATGCTGATCTCGCCGTTGTCGATTCGGATGTTGAAGCCGCACACAGGGTTGTTGCAAACCCATGCCTTGTATGTGATCGGCGCGCCATCACGACCGTAATCGGAAAGCGGCAGCAGGATCCCGTTGTCGCATTTCCTACAGACTGGGAAATCTTGCGTCTCCATCTACACCCCGACCCGCCAGCACAATTCAGCTGCGGCCGGAGTTGCTCACCTCCCCCAAGGACTCGACCCGACTCCGGGCACACAAGCGTGGGATCCCGTCACTCCAAGTGACTATAAGATCATCCCTTGAACGATCGAGCAGTGTCAAGGGCTGTGTCCCCGCGGTTCCGGCCGGAGGACACTTCCAGACGGGTCGCAGACCGCCGAGGTGGTCGGTTTCCGGCCACGATCCATTGTCCAGACAATGGACACTCGGGACACCCGAAAGGTCGTGCAGATGTTGCGCAGCCAGCGGCCGACCTCAGGTCTTCTGCTCCTTCTTGCGCGCCGCCGGAAAGAGGATGTTGTTGAGGATGAGCCGGTAGCCCGGCGAGTTGACGTGCAGCTCGAGCCTCGTCGGCGGATCCCCCACGGCGTGCTGGTAGTCCTCCGGATCGTGCCCACCGTAGAAGGTGAAGGTGCCGCGCCCGAGGTTGCCGTGCAGGTACTTGACCTCCTCGCTCCCCTCCACCTGTGCGAGGAGGACCACCGACTTCCTGACGAGCCCCAGCCTGAACCCCGTGGTCTGTCCCAGAAAACCGTTGATCACGTTGACATGACACTGTGTCAGCATGGAGGGCACCGGGTCGTGCTTGGCCGCGAACTCGAAGAGCGTGAAGTAGTCCGCCTCGGGCCCGCGCAGCCGGGCGTAGTTGCTGGTGTCGATGTTCGAGAACTCGTAGACGAGCGGGTTCATCTCGAGCGCGAAGTCCTCGAAGGCGAATGTCTTGTCGAACTGGAGCTTGCGCTGTGCCCCGGGGGTGAGGCCGTCATGGTCGAACTCGCGCGGGGCGATGTCGACGCCCTCGGCCGCCAGGGCGATGTCGATCGTGTCCGTGGCTGAGCACATGGCGAACAGGAAGCCGCCGGCCCGGACGTACTCCCGAATCGTCCGGGAGACCACCTTCTTCTCCTCGGACACCTTGTCGAAGCCGAACTCGTGGGCCAACCGCTCGTTGACCTCGACGTCGTGCTGGTACCAGGCCGCGAAACGGTAGCTGGCGTAGAACTTCCCGAACTGGCCGGTGAAGTCCTCGTGGTGCAGGTGGAGCCAGTCGTACTCGTTGAGCTCCCCGGAGAGGACCTCGCGGTCGTAGATCTTGGCGAAGGGCACCTGGGCGTAGTCGAGGGCGAGCGTCACCGCGTCGTCCCAGGGCTGGGCGTTGGGCGGCGTGTACACGGCCAGCCGCGGGGCCTTCTCGAGCAGCACCACCTCCATGTTCTCGCGTTCGATCTCCGCCTTGATCATGGCCACCTGACCGGAGTCGACGATCTGGAAGAGCACTCCGCGGACGCGTGCCTCGAGCTCCGACTCGCGGTGCCGGCGGGCCAGGAAGCTGCCGCCGCGATAGTTGAGCAGCCACTCGACGTTGATGCCCCGCGTGAGCATGTCGTAGGCGAGCCCATACGCCTTGAGATGATTCGTCTGTGTGAGGTCCATGGGGACGAGCATGTATTCGCCGGCCACGGCGGGCGCCGCAAGGATCAGGAAACCGCAGGCGAGCAGCACCGCCCGGAAGCGCTCACGGCGTGGCATCGTCGTCCCCCTCCACCGCCTCGCGTGCCGCAAGCAGCTTCTTGCGCACGCTGTCCAGGAACAGGTCGCCCGCGTAGTCGAGAAGGATGCGCTCGTAGCTGTCCACCGCTTCCTCGGGCCGACCGAGCCTCTCGAGGTAGACGTCCCCGATCGCCTCGAGCGCCCTCGCCGCCAGCCGGTGCTCGGGGTGCATCTCGACGACCCGGTCGAAGTGCTGCAGGGCCATCTGGAACTCGCCGGCCTCATCCAGGTTCTGTGCCAGCTTGAACAGGGCCAGCGGGTGCAGGGTCGACTCGGGGTGCTGGACCACCAGCGCCTCCAGCTCCGCCCTCGCCTGCTCCAGATTGCGCCGCAGGAGCGCCCGCCGGTAGCTGCCGAAGCGCTGCAAGGCCTCGGGATCGTCGAACGTCGCCTCGTTCAAGGTGAGTGCCAGGTCGAGACAGTCGTTCGCCAGACGGTCCTCGGGTGCCTCCTCGGCCAGGGCCGCGAAGCCGTCGATGGCGCCCTCGTAGTCGCCCTCGACGAGGTCGAGCTCCGCCAGGTGGTACCTTGCACGCGAACGCCCGACCGTCTCCGCCGTCACCTTGGCTCGCCGCCCGCGCCGGTGGTGAGGATCGACCTGCTGCTTTTCGTCCCCGCCCTGCGTCTCGCTCCCGGCGACCTCCTCGAGGACGACGCGGGCCTCGTCGAATCGGTCCATCGCCGCCAGGCACAGGCCCATCTGCACGCGCACCATGTAGTCCGGCTCGTTCCGCTGCCGCTGGCGCTTCACCAGATCCTCGAAGGTCCGCAGCGCCTGCTCGTGGTCCCCGAGATCCTCGAACAGGATCAAGGCCTTGAGCGCCATCGCGTCGCGCTGGAGGCTCGCGAAGCGCGGCTGCTCGAGCGTCGTGTCGAGCGACTCGACCGCCTCGCGGAGGAGGTCGCGGCGCGTGTCCTCCTCGCCGACCTGGCGCGCCACCGAGACCAGGCCCTCGGCCACGAGCCGCGCCGCCTCCGGGATCAGGTTGCTCTGCGGGTGCTGGTCCGGGAGGCGCTTGAGCGCCCGCACGCCGACCCGGGCGCGCTCGAGATCGGCCACATCGCCTTCCTCGGTCTTCAGCGCCAGGCGTCCGAACTCGAGAAGGTGCTCGCCCTGGTCTTCGGCGTAACGATCGGCGGCGCGCACGGCCTTGTAGGCGTCCCCGAACCGCCCGCTCTGCAGGTAGGCGGTGGCGGCCACGTCCTGGACGGCCGCCGACTTGGGATGCCGCAGTCGCAGCTCGTCGATGCGCGCCAGCACCCGGGCCGGCTCGTCGGCGCGCTCGAGCAACTTGACGATCTTGTGGCGCGCCCGCGCGCGGCGGTCCTGATCCATGACGAGGAGCAGGTACTCGCCGATCGCCGCCGCGTAGTCACCGCGCGCCTCCTCGAGCTGCGCCAGCTCGGCCGCGAACAGCGCCTCGCGGCCGATGGTCTGGCGGCCCTGCCGGTAGAGCCGGATGGCGATGTCGATGTGCCGATGGCTGCGGAAGAGCACCGCGCCCATACGGTAGCGCGTCTCGTCACGCGGGTTGGCCTCGATGACGCGCTGCACGATGGCGAGCGCCTGCGACGGGCGCTTGCGGGCGAGCAGGTGGGCGCCGAGCTCGCGCGCCGACGTGAGGTCGTCCGGCTGGCGCTCGACCCTGCGGCGGAGCAGCCCGATGAGCTTCTCGTCGCGCCGTTCCAGACGGTAGAGGTTGATGAGAGCGTCCTCGACGCGGCGGTCGCCCGGGAACTCCTGCAGCAGCTCTTCGCCGACCTTGATGGCGCCGGCGCGATCGCCCCGGCGCTCCAGGTGGCGCAGCTCGAGCATCCCGAAGTGCAGGCGCTCGGCGCGCTCGCGGTCCGGATCGCGGATCCGGCTGCTTCCGGACGTCTGCGCCCGCACCTCCGTCATGGACGGCCCGGCCAGCGCGATCGCGAACGCGATCCACATGGCCAGGATCGGATGCGGGAAGCGCCCCGCCGGGCACCTCGGGCTCGGGTAGCGATGCATCAAGACCTCTCCGGAAATGGGGCGCGGCCGCCTCAGGGGACCTCCTTCTCCTCCGCTTCGGCGATGGCCCGGAAGTAGAGCCGTACGAGCTCCTGGTACTCCTCAGGGGTGCCGGACTCCAGGGCGCGCTGGATGTCCCGGCGCAGCTTCTTGCGGTACTCGTCCTCCTCGAGCGCGCCGCCGCCCTGGCTGAAGATCTCCTCGGCGGTGCGGCTCTGGCGCTGCTTGTTGTAGTCGCGTTTGTGCATCGAACGGCGTGCCTGCAGCATGCGCGACACGATGCGCTCCTGGACCCGCAACGTCTCCGGGTCGAGCGCCTCGCTTTCCATGTCCTCGACGACCTCTTTCATCTCCTCCTGCATCTTGTCGAGCCGGCCGAGAAGATCGCGTTGCTCGCGCGCCTGGCGCTCGATGTCCTGGAGCTCCTGCTGGATGGCCTGTTGCTCGCCGAGGAGCCGCGACATCTCGGCGCGCTCCTCCGGCGTCATGTTCTGCACGTTGGGAAGCCGTCCCATGAGCTGGCGTGTGGCGTCGTTCAGCTGCTGCTGCCGTTGTGTCATCTCTCCCATGCGCTGGCGTGAGCTGCGGCAGAAGCCACCGCCACCCTTGCAGGAATTGGAGGAGCGGTTGAGCTCGATCACGGCCCTGTTGAGATCGCCGTAGGCGCCCTCACCGCGAATGCGCCCGGCGAGCCCGTTGCCCTTCTCGTAGGCCGCGACGCCTTCTTCCATCTGGAGCATCGCCCGACCCAGGAGCATGGTGACCTGGGGCGGG
>JBHHXQ010000181.1:0-7230 GCA_046757105.1 Candidatus Krumholzibacteriia bacterium | reverse complement strand
GTGACCGACTGGTACCGCATCGGCACCGGCGCCCGAGGCAGCGTGTGGTCCTGGATGGACGCCGAGGCGGTCGGGCCGGCGGCGGCGGTCGGCGGCGGCCGCGTCGAGATCGCGGTCGGCGGCGGTGACGCGTGGGAGGTGCTGGCGCCGGTGGGAGGCTACACGCACACGGTCCATGACAGCGCGTCGGCCAACGTGCTGCTGCCGGGAAGCGCCTGCCTGCCGGGCCGCAATCCCGACTGGCGGCTTCTCGAGTTCGACCTGCGGCCCTGGGCCGGTCGACGCATCCGGTTGCGCTTCCTGTTCGGGAGCGACGCGGTGCTCTCGACGGGGTCGTTCCGGGGCTGGGCCATCGACGACTTCGCGCTGGCGCCCGGCGCTGCGGACCCCACGGACGCCCCCGACCCGCCGGCACGCCGGCGCCTCCTGGTGCAGCCTCCGGCGCCCAACCCGTTCAATCCGCGCGTGACCTTCCGGCTCGAGGTTCCCGCGCAGGCCGGCCGGATCCGGCTCGATCTCCTCGATGCACGCGGCCGGTTGCTGCGGCGTGTGCTCGACGGGGTCCTGCAGCCGGGCGTGCACCGGCTCGTCTGGGACGGCAACGACACCTCCGGGCTGGCCTCGGCCTCCGGCGTCTATTACTATCGTTTGAAATCGCGGCTCGGCCTGGAGTCGGGCAGGCTGGTTCTGGTCCGGTGAGCTCCACACGGGGCGTCGGGCACTCGGACCGCACCGGTGGTACGGCATGATCGACCTTTTGTTTCAGTCCGTTGGGGGACTCGCTTGAAGACGATTCTGGACCGGAGGCGCTTCCGGCCGGCACGATCCCGGATCCGGGGCGCGGGGGCGGCGCTCGGAGTGCTGCTCCTGGGCAGCGCGGGCTGTGTGTCGACCTTCTCCACGGACGTTCCCGTGGAGTTCCACCGGTTTCTGCAGGAGAAGTACCTGGGCAGGCCCGCGTGGACGCGCCTGACCCTGCAGGACGAGAAGAAGAACATCAGGATCGAGCAGGACCAGGAGATCAAGGTGGTCCGGCTCGGCCTCATGCGCGCCGGCTCGGTCACGGTGGAGACCCCGAACGGGCGCCAGCGTGTCGTCTTCGCGTTCGACCTCCAGCGGCCGGTGTCGCTCGAGCACTACGAGAAAGCGCTGCTGGATGCTCTGTGGTTCGACTCGCCCGAAGAGCGCTACGCCAGGAACAAGCAGAAGTACGGCACGCGCCTCGCCGACGCGATCCGCGATCACAGGATCCTCAAGGACATGACGCAGAAAGCGGCCTACCTGGCGTGGGGCGCGCCGTCCAAGGTCGTCGCGATCAAACGTGGTTCGGACGAGAGTTGGGAGTACAACAACCTCAACCTCAAGAACGCCAGGATCGAGTTCCGCGGCGGCAGGGTGGTGAAGGTCGACGGCGAGAACGTCAGCGACACCGAGGCAGCCAAGAAGCGCAAGCGCTTCCGCCGACGCTCCTCTTGAGAGACACGCGAACCCTCTGTTGCCACCGTCTGCCTGTGGCGATGCGGGCCGGCCGCGTCGGCCGGCACTGGACGCCGCGGTTGCGGCGTGGCAAGCTCGGGGCGCATCGACGAACCGCGGGGAGCTGCGATTGACGAACATCCCGGTGGACCTGGTCCGGGCGCTGCCCAAGACGGACCTGCACCTGCACCTGGACGGCTCGTTGCGCCTGGAGACCATGCTGGGGCTGGCGGGCGAGCAGGGCATCCGGCTGCCGGCGAGCGATACGGAGGCCCTCGGCCGTCTGGTGCGCATGGGCGACGGGGAGCGCAGCCTGGAGCGCTACCTCACCGCCTTCGACCACACGCTGGCGGTTCTGCAGGAGAAGGAGGCCATCGAGCGTGCGGCGTACGAGCTGGCCGAGGACTGCGCGGCCGAGAACGTCCGCTACATCGAGGTTCGCTTCTCGCCGATCTTGCACACGCGGCACGGTTTGTCGCTGAAGGATTCGGTCGAGTCGGTGCGCAATGGGCTGCGGCGCTCCGAGAAGGATTTCGGCATCCAGACCGGGATCATCATCTGCGGCATCCGCCACATCAGTCCGGAAAGCTCTCTCGTGCTGGCCCAGCTGGCCCTGGAGTACAAGGGAGCCGGGGTGGTCGGTTTCGATCTCGCCGGCGCCGAGGAGCACTTCCCGGCCAAGAAGCACCGCGAGGCGTTCTTCCTCATCCTCAACAACAACATCAATTGCACCGTGCACGCGGGCGAGGCGTTCGGACCTTCGTCGATCGCCCAGGCGGTGCACTACTGCGGCGCCCACCGGATCGGCCACGGAACGCGCCTGAGCGAAGATCCAGACCTGTTGGCGTATGTGAACGATCACCGCATCGCGCTGGAGATGTGCCTGTCCAGCAACGTCCACACGGGCGTCATCGAACGTCTCGAAGACCACCCCATCAAACGCTATCTGGACGCTGGCCTGCGCGTGACGCTCAACACCGACAACAGGCTCATGAGCAACACCAGCGTGACGCGCGAGTTCCTGCTCGGTGTGGAGCACTGTGGCCTGACCGTGCACGACATCGAGGACATCGTCATCTTCGGGTTCAAGAGCGCCTTCCTGCCGCTCAAGCGCAAGGCGGAGCTCCTGCGACACGTCATCAATGAGATCCGCCGTCTGACGGAGTCCTACCATCCGCGCGGCGACGAGCACGAGGCCAACATCTGACCACGGACGTCTTGCCGGGTTGGGCGGCGTGAACTGCCGGGTTCGGGTGCGCGGACGTTCTCGCGAGTTCCCGCAGGCGAAGAAGAAGTGTCGCACCTCCACAGCAGCCCCACGCACGACCCGGGCCGACCCCTGAGAATGCATCTTGCTGTGAAACCGCCAGAACCCGCGGCGAGCCTCAGCGCTGGCCAGGTTCTGGCCGAGCGATCCGCCGGACACCGGCTGCCGAGGGGCTCGGCTGCGCGGCGCCGTCGGGAAGCCGGCTGGCGCGTTCGACGCAGAGCAGCCGGAGGGCGCCGTCTTCTCCCGTCAGGAGTGGGGAGCAGGGGCGCAACACCTTTGGGTCCATCCACAGAGGGAACTGACGCTCATGCTGCCCGACGATCTGGACACGGAGAAAACAGAAGTCCGCCCCGAGGACATCCCGAACAAGCTCCCGGTTCTGCCCGTCAGCGATGCGGTGGTCTTCCCCCAGATGATGGTGCCGCTCGTCATCTCCGACCGCAAGCTCATCGTGCTTGCCGAGGACGTTCTCGAGGGCAACAGGCTGTTTGGGGCCTTCACGCAACGACCTCTCGATGACAACCTCGATGACGAGGAGGAGGAGGATGACCTGGCCTCGGAGAGCATCTTCCGTGTCGGGACGATCGTCTCGGTCCAGAAGACGTTGCGTTTCCCGGACGGATCGATGCGCATCCTGGGCAAGGGGATCTGCCGTGCCGAGATCAGCAACATCGTCTCGCGCGATCCGTATCTCACGGCGGTCATACACTGCCGGCCCGACCGCAGAGGCGCACAGCGGCGCGAGCGCCCGCTGATGGCCAACGTCTGCACCGCCTTCTCCCGTGTCATCGATGCCTCCGAGCACATGCCGGACGAACTCAAACGCCTGGCTTCGAAGACACAGGACGCCGGGCCTCTCGCCGACCTGATCGCCGCGAACGTGGATTTCAAGGTGTCCGACAAACAGGCTTTGCTCGAGAGCTTCGATCTCTGCGCGCGGCTCCGGCAGCTCCTCGAGCTGTTGACCCACGAGCTGCAGGTGCTCAGGCTCGGCGAGAAGCTCCAGAGCGAGATTCGCGAGGAGATGGACCGCGAGCAGCGCGAATACTACCTGCGGCAGCAGATGAAAGCGATCCGCAAGGAACTCGGCGACCACGAAGAGGCGAGCAGCGAGATCGACGAGGTGCGAGAAAAGATCGACGAGGCGAACCTCCCGGACGAAGCGCGGGAGGCCACCTTGAAGGAGCTCGATCGTCTGGCGCGCATGTCGCCCGCCTCGGCCGAGTACACGGTGTCCAAGACCTACATCGACTTGATCCTCGAGCTCCCGTGGTCCGTCTCGACGCTCGATCACCACAACATCCGCCGCGCCGCGCGCATCCTGGACGAGGACCACTACGACCTGCGCAAGGTGAAGGAGCGCATCCTCGAGTTCCTGGCGGTGAAGAAGCTCAAGAAGGACATGCAGGGCCCGATCCTCTGCCTGGCCGGTCCGCCGGGCGTGGGCAAGACGTCGCTGGGGCGCAGCGTGGCGCGCAGCCTCGGGCGCCATTTCGTGCGCGTCTCCCTCGGCGGCATGCGCGACGAGGCCGAGATCCGCGGACACCGCCGCACCTACGTGGGCGCGCTCCCCGGTCGCATCATCCAGGGGCTCAAGACGGCCGGCTCCAACAACCCGGTCTTCATGCTCGACGAGATCGACAAGCTGGGGAGCGACTTCCGTGGCGATCCGGCCTCGGCACTGCTCGAGGTGCTCGACGCGGCCCAGAACCATTCCTTCTCGGACCACTACCTCAACGTGCCGTTCGATCTCTCCAAGGTCCTGTTCATTGCCACCGCGAACCTGCTGGATCCGATCCCGGCGGTGCTGCGGGACCGCATGGAGGTGATCGACGTGGCGGGCTACACGAGCCGCGAGAAGCTGGAGATCGCCAAGCGCTACCTCGTACCGCGCCAGATGAACGCGCACGGCATCAACTCCTCGCACCTGACCTTGAGCGATGCGGGCCTCATGTCGATCATCAGCGGATACACCCGCGAGGCCGGCGTCCGGGCGCTCGAGCGCTCCATCGGCGCGGTCTGTCGCCGCGTGGCCAAGGGCGTCGCCTCCGGAAGGAAGCAGCGCCGCAGACTGAGCCGGGACAACGTGGGCACGTTTCTGGGCCCACCGGACTTCCTGAGCCCGGAGGCGCTGCGGCAGGCCGAAATCGGTGTGGCGACGGGCATGGCCTGGACGCTCTCCGGCGGCGAGATCCTGTTCATCGAGGCCGTCAAGATGCCGGGGAAGGGGACGCTGAAGCTCACCGGCTCGCTGGGCCCGGTGATGCGCGAGTCGGCCGAGGCGGCGCTCTCGTACCTGCGCTCCCAGGTGGCCTACGAGCAGGTCGGCAACGATTTCTTCGACCGGCACGACTTCCACGTGCACGTGCCGGCCGGAGCCACGCCGAAGGACGGGCCCTCGGCGGGCATTACGATCGCGACGGCGCTGGCCTCTCTGGTGTACGGTAGCCCGGTTCGCAGCAACCTCTCCATGACCGGAGAGGTGACCCTGACGGGCAAGGTGCTGCCGGTGGGGGGGGTGCGCCAGAAGCTCCTGGCGGCCTTCCGCGCCGGCATTCGCGAGGTCGTGCTGCCGCACCAGAACCAGAAGGACCTCGAGGAAGTCCCGCGCGAGGTGATCGACCGCATGCGCATCCACTTCGTCGAGTCCGTGGATCAGGTCCTCGAGCTGGCGTTGCGGAAACCACCCCAGGCGAAGCCTCGGAACACCCTGGTTCGCAGAGCATCGCGGCCACGCGCGCGGGAGCGCCGGCCCGTCGCACGCTCTTGAGGGGGATTGCTCTTGGGCGAGGCGGCGTACAAGGCGGCGTTCGTGCGGCCCCTGTCGCGCTGGTTGAAGCTGGTTCCGCCGGACGAGTCCTTCCGGCTGCCCCTGGTCGGGCCGGAAGGCGGGCGCGTCCTGTTCATCCAGAGCGGGGAGATCACCGACCTGCTGTTCGCCTCGCCGCTTCTCACCGGCCTGCACCGCACCTATCCGCGCTGCCGGATCGGCGTGCTGGTGCGCGAGGACTCGAGCGAGCTCATCCGCCACCACCCGCACGTACACGACATGCTGCAGTACCAGCCGGGGCGCATGCATCTGGCCAACCCGAACTTCTTCAAGCTGGTGCGCCGGCTGCGCAAGCGTTCCTACGACATGGTGATCCACATGAGCGAATCACCACCGCCGGCGCACCAGGTGCTGGGCTACCTGAGCGGCGCACCGGTGCGCATCGGGCCGCAGCGCGAGAGGGGCTACCCGTACGTGAACTGCGAGCTGCGCTGGGATCCGCGCAAGTCCGGCTACGAGGGGCGGCGGCTGCGCGAGGTGGCGGGACTCCTGGGCGTGCAGCTGCCGGAGGACCGGCGCGGCGCCATGCTCACCGAACAGGACGTGCGTTTCGCGCGCCAGCTCGTGCACTTCCGCAAGCCCCGGCGGGACCAGATCCTCATCGGCGTCGACCCGGGCAAGGGAAGTCGCAGACCAAGGTCATGGACCGCACGCTGGCCTACCTGGTGACCGCGATCTACCAGCACTACCGCTCGAAGGTGATCGTTCTCGCCACCCCCGAGGAGGACGAGACCGCGGTGCGCTTCGAGCAGGCTCTGCAGTGCGAGCGCATCGACCTGCCGCGCCACAACGTCAAGGACGTGGTGGCGGTCCTCTCGCAGTGCGACCTGTTCTTGTCCGGCAACACGAACCTGCTGCACTTCGCGGTTGCCTTCGGCGTGCCGACGATCGGCCTGTTCACCGACCGCGACGATCTGCGCTGGCGGCCGTCCGAGCAGCCGCGCGTGGCGATCATCCAGGGCCGCCGCGGAGCGAAGCTGTCGCTCTCGGACTTCCTCGCCCAAGTCGAGCGGCTGCTGTCGCTGCCACCCTGGGGCGTGTGACGCCCGTCTCGAGCCCCCGCGCCGCTGCCGGCGGTCCGCGTCGCCGAGCACACGGTTGACGGACACCCTCGTCTGCATGATCCTGGGAACAACCGATGCGACCGGACCTCTCGGAGGTGGGGCTGCTGCTGACGATCGTCCTGGCCGGGTTCCTCGCGGGCGGCATCCACGTCCTCACGGGGCCCGACCATCTGGCCGCGGTGGCGCCGCTGGCGGCGGCGGAGCGCCGGCGCATCTGGCGTGCCGGGCTGCAGTGGGGGCTCGGTCACACGGGCGGCGTCTGGGGTGTGGCGGCCCTGGCGCTTCTCACACGCGGGCTGCTGCCGGTCCAACTGCTGTCTTCATGGAGCGAGCGTTTCGTCGGTGTGGCGCTCATCGGGCTCGGCCTGTGGGCGCTGCGCCGGGCGCTCGCCAGCCGCGTGCACGTGCACGAGCACGAGCACGACGGCGTGCACCACCGCCACGTCCACGTGCACCGGCACACCTCCCACCACGACGAACGGTCGCACGCTCACGCACACGCGGCGCTCGCCTTCGGCGTCCTGCACGGAGCGGCGGGCAGCTCGCACTTCCTCGGCGTGCTGCCGGCTCTCGCATTGCCGACGCACCAG
>JBHHXQ010000180.1:0-7248 GCA_046757105.1 Candidatus Krumholzibacteriia bacterium | reverse complement strand
CCGGCGCTGCTCCCGCGGGGCGTTGCGCTGGGGGCGCGGGTTTCTTCCGGTGGCGGTCGCGGCGGTTCGCCGCAACGCGACTCCACGTTTCCCACCCGGCAAGCGCCGGGACGCGGGAGGCCCATTCTAGGCGCCTCGGCCCGGCTGGCCAACTCTCCTGGGCCGCGCGCCCGCCCTGCGCTAGCATGCCAGCGGCGGCGCCGGCCGCCGTTCGTGTACCGCCGCAACCGGAGGTCGACACCATCATTCCGCTCCAAGACCTAGTCGAAACGCTGCGCTTCCTCCGCAGTGAGAACGGCTGCCCCTGGGATCGCCAACAGACCCTCGCCGACATGTGCCGTTATCTGATCGACGAAGCCTACGAGCTTCAGGACGCGGTGCGCGACGAACGCTCCGCGGAGAGCGTGGAGGAGCTGGGCGACGTGCTCTTTCTCGTGCTCTGCTGCGGGTTGATTCTCGAGGAACGCGGCGCCTCGGACCTCGAGCAGGTGGCCCGCGCCGCCCGCGACAAGATCGTCCGCCGGCACCCGCACGTCTTCGCCGACCGCAGCGCCGCGAGCCCCGAGGAAGGCCTGCGGCATTGGCGCGACATGAAGGAGAGCGAGTTGCGCGAGCGCGGCGAGTCTCCGCCGCTGCTTCTGGAGAAGATCCCCCGTTCGCTGCCACCGTTGCGCCGCGCACTCACCGTTCAACGCAAGGTGGCCGGGGTCGGTTTCGAGTGGGAAACCTCGGAGCAGGTCTACGCGAAGTTCCTGGAGGAGGCGCGCGAGCTCAAGGAGGTGCTCGGGGGTCAGGACGCCGGCCGCGTGGAGGACGAGCTGGGGGACATGCTGTTCTCGGTGGTGAACCTCGGGCGCTTCCTGGGTGTCGATGCCGAGACGGCGCTGCAGTCCACGGTCACCAAGTTCGCCAAACGCTTCGCGTACGTCGAACGGAACCTGCGCGAACACGGCCGCAGCCTCGAAGATGCTTCGCTCGAAGAGATGGATGCCCTGTGGGAAGAGTCCAAGACCAAGGACCTCCCCGGGCCCGCCTCATGAGCACGCCGGCGCGCCGCTGAGGCATCGACGCCAACGCACCCATCGCCTGCGAGCCGCGCCCTCGGCGCGGGGATCGGTCGGGGCGGACGCTCCTGCGCACGCACGGGTCCAAGACACCAAGGGACGGACCGGCGCGATGCGCAAGTCAAGGCAGCCGCCACACCTCGATGCGTCGGTTCTGGGCGCGACCCTCCGGGGTGTCGTTCGAGGCCGTGGGATGGGCCTCTCCCAGGCCACGAGCGCGCACGCGATGTGCGTCGATGCCGCTCGCGAGGAGATGGTCCCGCACCGCTTGGGCACGCCGCTCCGAGAGCACCAGGTTGCGGGCGGCGGCCCCGCGGTCGTCGGTGTAGCCGCGCACCTCGATGCGCAGCTCCGGATCGTCCAGGAGCTCGCGGATGAGACCGGCGAGGATTTCATCGGCCTTCGCGGGCAACTCGGCGCTGCCGCTCGCGAAGTTCAACTCGCGAAGCACCGTCCCCTGGGGCGGCGGCGCGCTGTCGGGGCAACCGTCCGCATCCTCGAAGCCGTTGACCGTTTCGGCGGCGTCCGGACATTGGTCCCGGTCGTCCGGGATGCCGTCGCCGTCGTTGTCCGGGTCGGGACAGCCATCGGCATCCTCGAAGCCGTCGCGGTCCTCCGGAGCATCCGGACAGCGGTCCATGCCGTCCGGAACGCCGTCGCGATCGGCGTCACGCAGCACGTCGGGGCAGCCGTCGGTGTCCTGGTCGCCGTCGTAGTCCTCGGGCTCGTTCGGACACTCGTCGTCCACGTCGGGAGTGCCATCACCGTCGTTGTCGAGATCGGGGCGGCCGTCATCGTCCTCGAAGCCGTCGAAGTCCTCCGCGAGATCCGGCGCCAGGTCGTCCCGATCGGCGACGCCGTCACCGTCGTTGTCGAGATCCGGACACCCGTCGTCGTCCTCGTAGCCGTCGAAGTCCTCGGCCTGCTCGGCACACTCGTCGCGCTTGTCGGGGATCCCGTCGTGGTCCTTGTCTCCGAGCGTCAACGACATCCGCCAGGTGATCCCCAGCGACAGGCGCCAGTCGGGAACCGCCGCCACCACCGGCTCCTGGTCATCCTTCTGCAGCGAGAGATCGACGGCCGCTTTCAGGTTGAGACCGTTGCGAAACTTGATCAGCGCACCCTGCGTGACGAAGACGGGATTGTCCGTGAAGTCGAGAGCGTCGACGTTGGGCAGCAGATCGGCCGAGAACTCCGTGAACAGGGTCAACGCGCGCGTCGTGAACTCGACGCCGCTGCGAAGACGCAGATGATCGTTGTACCGCTCTCCTTCCCCGAGGGGAACCGGCGGATACGAAGGGGGCCAGAAGCCGCCGGATTCGATGTCGTCGAGCGGCGCCAGGCCGAAGCCCTCTGTTTCGTTGCGGTTCCAGCGATAGCTTCCGTTGAAGTGCAGGCGAGTCGGCACGAAGCCCTCGAGATGCGTGAGATCGATGGTGACGGCGCCGCCGAGCTCCAGATCGGTCGACTCGGCGCTGAAGCCACGCGATCGGCTGCCGCTGGGCGCCGAACCGGCGCCCAGCGCACCGATGCGCAGGGAGCGCCAAGGCAGGGGAAACAGCAGCTTGGCGCTGGCCTGCACGTCCCCGAAGCCACCATGGTCGGGCGGATCGATGCGGCTGGTGCCGGAGCGATCGACGGTCCACAGGCGGATGGGCAGGTCGATGCCGATCTCGAGGAAGGGCGAGACACCGTAGCCGATCTGCAGGTCCTCGATCAGGAAGAAGTGCCGGCTGTCGTCGTCGTCCACGAGGGTGTGGATGTGCGAGAAGACGCCGAACTCCAGTGTTCCGCGCCCGGCGGTGTCGGCCGAGCGCACGTGCAACAGGCCCCGCAGGCCTCCGGGCGCGCTGCTCTCGGCGCCCGTCGGGGACGCGCCAGCGACCAGCCCGGCACAGGCCAGGAGCGCGATGCCGCGGCCGCCGCGGCTCAAGAGGCGGCTCCGGGTTGCGGGCCCTGCCGCGGTCCCGACGCCGGCGACAGCATCTCGACGGCGCCGCCGGCCTCGATCTCCTCCACGAGCTTCACGATGGCGGGATGCTCCTCGACGCGCTCGAGCCCTTCCGTGTCGACCACCAGGAAGCGCAGTGCCGGGGCACTGCGCTCGGCCCAGTCATCGTAGGCCAGGTTGAGAAGCTGCAGATACTCCCGGTCGATGCTCTTCTCGCAATCGCGTCCGCGTTTCGCGATCCTCTCGACGAGGGTGTCGACGTCGGCACGCAGGTAGATGATCGCGTTCGGCGCCCGAAGGTACGAGGTCATGCACGCGAAGAGCGCCATGTAGTTCTCGAAGTCGCGCTCGTCCATGGCGCCAGTTTCGTGGAGCGTACGCGCGAAGATCTCGGCGTCTTCGTAGATCGTGCGATCCTGGATGCAGGAGAGCATGTTGTCCATCATCTTGCGGTGCATCTCGAAGCGCTTCGAGAGGAAGTACACCTGCAGATGGAAGCTCCAGCGCCGCATGTCCGCGTAGAAGTCGTCCAGGTACGGGTTCTCGACCACGGGCTCGAAGAAGACCTCCCATCCGAGCCGCTTGCCGAGATAGCTCGTGAGGTGGGTCTTGCCGACCCCGATGTTGCCGGCCACCCCCAGGAAGTAGCGCTGCCCCACGGCGCAGCCCTCCAAGCGTGCAGTTTCGATCTTCCGACGGTCCCCCGCCATGGTACCTGCCCGCGCCACCCCGGCCAACCAAGCGTTCGCTCGCGCGCACGGCCCCGGCGCCACGGGCTGCACCCGGCCGCTCGCGTCGAGACACCGGCGTCCCGTCCCGACGCGTCACGACTCGCGTGCAGACGCTGTGCCGAGATGGAGGTCCGGCCGCCGGGAAGGCCAGGCGCGGCCAGCGACGCTCCGAGCCGCGGCACGCCGTCGCCTGCGCGGCAGCGATGATTCCAGAGGGCGCTGGCAGTGCAGGAGCGGCGCTTCGGCCCTGGAGATGGCGGTGTCCAGCGGGGCGAGAGACGCCGAGCGGGTCGGCCGCGAGGGCCAGTCCGGCCGACTTCACGAGCGCGTCTGCCGTACCTGCAGGGAGGAACAAGACCGCGTGTCGAGGCGACGCGGTGCATACGACGCAGGCGCGGCAGGGGTGGGCCGCACATCGCGGCCACGCCGAGCGGCGATTCCGAGCACCCCTCACCCCGACGGATCCCTGCCAGGCGGCAGGCGCCAGGCACGTCCACGCGGGCCGGTCCGCAGGCCCCTCGGTCCCCGGCCGTCGCGTCGTGGCTTCCGCCCGCCGTCAACGGATGATCGCGAGGCGACCGAAGGATTCCTCACCCGAAACGAGATCGATGATCTTGAAGATGTAGACGCCCGAGGCGACCTTCTTGCCGGCTGCGTTCGTGGTGTCCCACTGCAACGTGCCTGAGGCGTTTCCGTCCGAGGGGTGCTCGATTTCCTCCACCAGATCCCCGGCCACGGTGTAGATGAGAAGCCTGCCGCGCGGTGGCAGGTTCTTGAAGAAGACCCGGCAGGTCTCCACTTCCCTCTGCGGATCACACTCGGAATCGCGGAACGGGTTCGGAAACGCGACCACCGGGAGGAACTCCTCGGGAGGAGGTCGCAGGAAGTCGACCCGGATCTGCGTCTCGCCCAGCTGTGTTCTCGAGGTCGCCGGCGGCCGGCGACTGTCGAAGGGCATGGCCGTCGCGGTTCCACCCCTCTCGCGGTCGAAGCCTTGATCGAAGCTGGTGACTGCGTAGTGGTAGGTGATCCCGTCGATCACGAAGTTGTCGACGAACGTGAAACGACGGGCGAGCGGCGCCGCTCCCGGCCAGAAGCCGTCGGGCCGCGGCACGTCGGCCAGCTTGCCGTAGCTCCCGACCACGATGGGCGACAAGGTCGGATCCGAACCCCAGCGCCAGACGTGGTAGCCTTCGAAGTCCTCGACGTCGAAGACCGCGGTCGAATCCTTCCAGACGAGGAAGCCACTCTGGAACGTGATGCGGACGCCGGGAACGACGGTCGTGTCCGGAGGTCCATCCAGGGTCTCGACGGTGAACGGCAGCGGCGTGTCGACGTTGCTCGCGTCCAGATTGAACGCGCCGGAGACCAACTCGTAGACACTCGACCAGACCACCTTGATCGCGTCCACCCCGACCACGCCCGAGTCGAGACCGGCGCCGATCTGGACCACCGCGATCTGGATGCGCTGATCGGCCACTCCCATGTAGGTTCCGGAGACCTCGATCCCGGGGACCGGGTCGCCTTCGGGCAGGCCCCACCTCTCCGCCATGAGCGGGCTCAGGAAGGAGGACACCTGACGCGACGGGGCTTCCCAGGAGATCTGCAGGCCCTCCGGGATGATGCTCCAGCTCAGGTCGGTCGAGTCCGGGGAGCACAGCGCCAGCTTGTGCGGTGGTTCGGGGTCCGGACAGAGGAAAGCGCTCACGAGCTTCGGAGAGGCCAGGACGGCGAGCGATCCCAACACCCACAGGCATCGGATCGACCTGGAAGTGGACATAGGCACCTCACACGTGGGAGGCGGCTCGCGGCCGCCTCACCACCGGAACGAATCTTCGAGTCCAGACAGGCGCGGACTCAGTTTGCCACCGGCTGCCCGAGCCGGAAATGACGCACCAGGATGAACTCCAGCAGCCGCTTGTGGGAAATCGAGCTCAGCAAGTAGGGCTCGAAGCCACAGAACGCGCGGCTGTAGAAACGATCACGAATCGAGCCCTTCGCCAGGATGAAGGTCGGCTGCTTGTCCGCCGTCTCGGGGTAGAAGAAGCCGGCTTCACGATCCTCGGGCTTGCCCATGTACGTGTACAACACCACGGAAATCCCGTCCAGGGGCAGGAGCGGCGGTGTCTGCTGCGCCATGGCGTTCGGCATGTTGAAGATCCCGATCATGTTGCGACCGGTCGTCCCCGGGACGTTCCAGGAGCCACTCGTGCTGAGCGCCGGCGCACCCCACAGACCCAGCTGGTCGACGAGCTCGAAGACGTGCGTATGCGGTTGGGGCTGGCCCTCCTCCGAGCTCACCAGCTCCACGGTGTTCCCCGCCATGAGCTCGCTGAAGTCTTCCTCGGACACGTGCACGGTGTGCATGTGGTCGAACTCGACGCTGGTTTGGACCGTGACCCCCCCGGCCGGCGGGCTCTCCACGTCATCCGTCAGGATGTCGATCGTGTGCGTGTGGTCGAGAACCTCGCTCGACTCCGTGGTCTGCATCTCGAAGCCCTGGGGCTGCGCGCGCTCGAACCCCCGGCAGAACTGCGGCCCCCCGTTGCGTGCGAATCCGGTTCCAGCGCCGACGTCGAAGATCTCGATCCCCATGTTGTACAGGAGGCTGGTCGTCCCGACCGAATCGATGAAAGGATGCGGTTCGATCGGGTCATCCCAGTTCGTCACGTTGATGGGATGCGGCAGGGCCCGGTGCTCCTCGGGCCACATATCCCTCGCGGGCCGGTCTCCGTTGATCCATAGAGTGCCGCCGTTCGCCAGATAGATGTTCATGTAGTTGAAGGACCTCACGGTATTCCGGTTGCGCGGCACGAACGGATCGAAGAACCGCGTCAGCTCTTGCAAGGCAGAGCTGTCACGCTTGCGAGCGCTCCACACGACGGCCTTGTAGTCGAAGATGGTCTCGATGGGCGGCGCCTCGCCGCGGTTCTTCACGATATCGAAGACGTCGCGCCCCGGATCGAACATCAGGCCGTGCTCGTCCGCGACCTCCGACAAGACCTGGAGCCAGCGATCGTCCTCTTGGATCTCCTGCCCGCTTCCCGGAACGACCTCTTGAGTGTCGTCGATCCACACCACATCCCGCAGCAGGGTGACCTGATGGATCGTGAGTTCGATGATCGCCGAAGTGATCACCTCGGCGTTGTCGCGAGCCTGCAAGAAGAACCGGTGCGAACCCGAGTTGAACGTGCGTGGCGGTGCCGAGCGGTTGCTCAAGCTCCAGCTGGACCACTCCTGGTCGTTTTCCGGGTTCCGGATGTTCCAGCCGAAACGATAGGCGACGATCTCACCACCGTACTCGGTGGCATCCGCGAACCACGTGAAGGTGATGGGTTGGCCTGCGGCGATGTCGAGCCGCACGGGTCTCGAACCACCCACGAAAGTATGCGTCCCGAGGAATTCCTCTTGCACGGTCAGGCGGGGCCCGACGGCTCCGCTCACACGGACCCGCGCGACGTTGTTCCTGCCGGCGGATCTCCAGTCGAAGACCGGCGTGATG
>JBHHXQ010000179.1:0-7318 GCA_046757105.1 Candidatus Krumholzibacteriia bacterium | reverse complement strand
GGCTTCAAGGAGGCCGAGCGCTATTTCACGATGACGAGGGTCGAGCGCCGGCGCTGTGCACCCGAGGACACGCTCGGCTTCGGGCGCGCAATTCGCCAGCCGCGCGGCTGGTGCACCGTCGAGCGCCGGCCGTCCGGCTTGCCGATCCTGCGCGCTCTGGTGCCCATCCACCTGGACGAGGAGGCCGCGCCGCGGGGGGTGCTCGCGGCGGATGTTCCGTTGGCCGATCTGCTCGCCCAAGCGGCGCGCTCGGGTGCGGTGCCCGCCTTCGACCCCTCGAGCTCCATCGTGCGCTTCGCCGTGGATCGCGATTCGGGTGTGTTCCTGTTCCACGACGACGTCTCGCAGCTGCACCGTCCGGTCTCGGTGTCCGAGCGCGATCTCGGGACACGGCTCGCGGCGCTGGAGCTGCTCGACGCCACGCGCGTGCAGGCCGAGTCATCGGCGCGCCGCGGGCGCTATCGCGCCGCGGACGGTGGCGAGTGGCAGGTGATGGCGCTCGCCGATGCAAGGTTGGGGGTCGTCGTGGGGGCCAGCGCGGCCTACGAGAGGCTTCTGGTGCCGTTCCGCAACGCCGCCGCGCTGGTCGCGCTCGCCACGCTCGGCCTGATCGCGCTCTCCGGCGTGCTGATCCTCGTCTTCTCGCGCTCGTTCCGGCGCTCGTTGCGCGATCTGCTCGGCGCCAGCACCGCCTACGCGCGTGGGATGTTCAGCCACCGGGTTCCGGTGCGACCCCAGGACGACCTGGCACCACTGGCACTGCAGCTGAACGCGATGGCTGGGGATCTCGAGCGGCTGATCGTCGAGCGCGAGGAGGCCGCCCGCTTCGAGTCGGTGTCGCGGGTGGCCTCACTGGTCGCGCACGACTTGAAGGGGCTGGTCTTCAGCCTGTCGCTTCTGGCCGACAACCTGGCGGCCGGGGCGCCCGACGAGCGCTCGCGCCGCCGTGCCGTCGGCTCCCTCGAGGCACTCGTCCGCAAGATGAAGAAGACGGTGACGCAGCTTCCGCAGGCGGGTCGCACCCGGGAGGTCGACAGACGGCGGCTCGATCTGGCGGCTCTCGTGCGCGACACCGTCGCCGAGCTGGGGGTCGAGACCATGGAGTCTGTCGATGTGCAGACCCGCCTGGACCGACCCGCGTGGATCGATGGCGATGCCGACGCGCTGCGACGCGTCGTCTCGAACCTGCTCTGGAACGCGCTCGAGGCCATGCCGGGTGGCGGCCGCCTGCAGGTGCAGGTCCGGGAGCGGAGCGGATCGGTCTGGCTGAGCGTTTCCGACACCGGCCGCGGAATGAGCGAGCAGTTCGTCCGCGCGTCTCTTTTCAAGCCGTTCCACACCACGAAGGAGCGCGGGCTCGGGCTGGGCATGGTGGCGGTTCGCGACGGCGTCGAGGCCCACGGCGGCCGCATCGAGGTGGAGAGCGCCGAGGGGCGCGGCACCACCTTCACGCTTCGCTTTCCCGCTGCGCGTCCGCTCGAAGCCGACAGCGCCACAGCGCCACGCATGCGCGGAGCGAGCGCACAGGCTGTGCCTCGCACCCTGCGGTCGGGCGCCGAACCCCGGACGGATCAGGAGAAGTCGTCATGAAGCGGGAACGAGGCACCGTGCTCATCGTCGACGACGACGACGTCACGCGTGAGCAGATCGCCTGGGCGCTGGAGAGCGAGCACCGGGTCCTTCAGGCACGACACCCGAAGGAGGCGAGAGAGGCGATCGCCTCGTCTGCCGTCGACGTCGTGCTGCTCGACCTGCACCTGCCCCCCCGGCTGCAGACGCCCGAGGAGGGCATCCGGCTTCTCGAGGCGATCCGCGCCCGCAACGAAGGCGTTGCCGTCATCGTCATGACGGGAGACCGCGAGCGGCAGACCGCGCTCGACTGCGTGGCCCGGGGCGCCGCCGACTTCTTCGAGAAACCGCTGCCGATGGACGAGCTACGCTTGATCGTCGCGCGCGCCCTGAAGTTGCGCCGGCTCGAGCAGCAGGTCGAGCAGCTGCGCCAGGAGCTCGCGAGGCCGGACCCGCACACGCGCATGGTGGGGCGCTCCGCCGCCATGCAGCGGGTGGCGGAGCTCGTGCATCGGGTCGCGGACACGCACGCCACGGTCCTGATCCGGGGCGAGAGCGGCACCGGGAAGGAGCTGGTGGCGCGGGCCCTGCACCAGGGCAGCAGCCGCCGCGCGCAGCGCTTCGTGGCGCTGCACTGCTCGGCATTGCCGGGGTCGCTCGTCGACGACGAACTCTTCGGCCACGAGCGCGGCGCCTTCACCGGTGCGCATGGCCGGCGCATCGGGCGGTTCGAGTACGCCGACGGCGGCACGCTGTTCCTGGACGAGATCGGCGAGCTGCCTGTGGACATCCAGGTGAAGCTCCTGCGCGTGCTTCAAGAAGGGGAGTTCGAGCGCATCGGCGGGACGGAGTGCATTCGTGTCGACGTGCGCCTGGTTTCCGCCACGCACCGCGATCTCGAACAGCTGGTGCGGGAGGGTTGTTTCCGCGAGGATCTCTACTACCGTCTCGACGTCCTGCAGATCGAGCTGCCGCCGCTTCGAGAGCGCAAGGAGGACGTGCCGCTCCTGGTCGAGCACTTCCTGAGAAAGCACGGGCGCGGACGCGTCCGGCGTGTGAGCGACGATGCCATGGCGTTCCTGCAGGACCACAGCTGGCCGGGGAACGTGCGCGAGCTCGAGAACGTCCTCGAGGCCGCAGAGGCTCTGTGCACGGGTGACACCATCCGGCCGCTCGACCTGCCGCCGGCATTCGGCGCCGGCGTCGAAGCCGGGCCGCGCTACGTCTCGTTGCCGGAGGAGGGGCTCGCGTTGCGCGACGTCGAGCGGCAGCTCGTCCTGCAGGCGCTGGAGCGCACGCAATGGAACCAGACGCGAGCGGCGAAGCTCCTGCATCTCACCCGTCCCATGCTCATCCAGCGCATGAAACGTCACGGCTTGCGTCCACCCGGGTCTTCTCGAGCCCATCGGGACCAGGCGTCGTAGCAATCCAAGAAAAGCCACTCTCCACCCCGCAGACGGAGAGTGCGGCACGTGCAGACACTCCGCCCACCGGCGCGCGCGACCGAGTTGTTCCCGACCGGACTTTGCATTGCCGATTCGCTACTCCCAGTAGCTTCTCTTCACGGCCGACCAAGTCCTTGCCACATAGATGTTGCCGTTCTCATCCGCGGCAACGTCAAAGAGGGCACACAGCGTGGGCCATTCTGTGAGAAACGCCCCGTCGCTGTCGAACTTTACAACGCGGCAGAGACCGTCTACTACGTACACGTTGTCGTCACTGTCGACAGTGATCCCAACAGCGATATGCAGTCCGTTCCACGACTTGATAAAGTTGCCGCCGCTGTCAAACTTGCGAACTTCGTTGCTACCCGCAACGTAGACGTTGCCGCTTGCATCCACGTCGACAGCAAACGCGCCGGCGCCCACTCCCCACGATGCAATGTAGTTGCCATTGCTATCGAATTTCTGGATGCGCTCGTTCCCCGTGTCCATGACGTAGACGCTGCCGACTGCGTCGATCGCTACATCGAACGGACCCATGAAATGCCCCGACGTGGACCCGTAAGTTCCCCAGTTCAAGATAAAGTTGCCGTCACTGTCGGACTTCTCGATGCGGTCGTTGTTTTAGGTCAGCAACGTACGCGTGGCCGCTAGCATCAACGGCCATGCCAGACGGCTCGTTGAAGCCGCCTCCACTTCCAACCCAAGTGAGGACAAACACCGGTTGTGACTTGACTGGCTGTGTCAAGGACGCGCAAAGCAATGATGTCACACCGAGGGCGACTAGAAACCTGTTCATAGGGGAACCTCCGGTTCGTGGGTCCCAACCGTCTTGTCAAACCCTCTCACGTGAATCAGAGTCTGATTCACGTGACGGCCCTCATTCTTTCATCCAGTGGCCGTCCCAGCGATAAGCCTCCACCTCTGCGAAACGTTATCATACCAAAGGACCGCCGACTCATTTCTGATAGCACACCTTCCGCCGATCCTGGCGGCGTAGCCTGACGCTGACACCGTGGCATCTTCAGGCGGTGCATGGACTCGCCGGCCAGCTCGTCGCCCCGGCTTGGGCTTGGGCTCTGCGTTGGACACCCGGTTATTCCTGCTGTGGTCGGAACTGCCTTTTCACGGTTGACCAATCGACTTGGCCCACCGCCACAGTCCCAATGGCAGTGGTGCCAGTGAAGAACTCGCCAAAGAACTCGTTCTCATTGGCACCAATTATCTCGCGGATCTCCACTCTGTCGAAAGACGCCGCTCCCCATCCGCCGACAAAGGCGGCGACGTCGTTTGGTGCATTGAATGTAAATGAATCGACGGGCTGTGCCCCATTGAAGAGTGACACCTCGAACGTGGAATCGACAAACGGCGCATTGACGAACGGGTCAGATTCCGGCTCGACGAAATCGAATCCCAGTGCGAAAACGGGCGAGGTTAGATTCAAAATCACATTGAAGTTCTCGATACCGTCGATGGCGAGCTCGTTACCGGGAAGACGCGCGGACCACTCCCTCATCTGCATAGTGGGTCCTTGGAAAGTTATGGCCCCCACAGTAATGGTAGCTGGTTGGCCCGGCACGAGAGGTAGGGGACCGGTGGCGCTCGTGGCTCCAGTAGCGGCAAGGAACTCCGATTTGGAGTCAAAGACGATGACCTCGCCGGCGGCCGCCGACGGCAGTCCAATGAGCGTGGAAACAAGCAGCAACCTAATGTTCGTCAAAGGTGCGGAGCCAAGTCGTTTCGCCGTGATCGACCGACCGGCACTCGCAAAAGGAGCGATCGCCGTACCCCAACCGGCTAGTCTCTTCACAAGATCACATCCTCTCTCAAGATGGCGTGTGCCAGATTCCACCCAGCGATGCTAGCACGGGTCGAGGCAGAAGACCAAGGCAGGGCAAGACCAAGGCGAAGAACTAACCGGCGAAGGCGTGCACCGCCTGAAGCTTCGGCGGTGTCAGGCTCGGGCCCTGTGCCTAGAGGCGAAACCAGGCGAGTGTCGGGGGAACGTGGCCGATCCAAGCCGTCGCTTCCTAAGAAACGGTCCAAGGGGGTCTCCACCTGACTCAGGTCACCACTACATGTAGTGGTCGGCCATGGCCGATGCTGCGTCGAGGGGACCGCGCGAGAACTACCCGCGGACGCTGGGCGAGTTTGAGCAACGATTCTCACCCCGTCGCACGTTTTCCAGCCGGGCAAGCTGTTCTGCCGCCTGGCACAGCAGGCCGTAGCCGTCGACGCCGTCCCTACGGGCGACCCGTCGGCGGGAGCGCGAGTCGTCTCCGACAAGAACGAAGGACCAACTGCTGGGGTCCACGGCTTCGTCGCGCTCGACTTCCTCGCTCGATTCCTCACGTCCCCAACAAGAACGAGCATTGCGTGCGGTACTCCGGTGCCTACTCGGCACGTCGGCGAGCGCGATGGCGAAATGCCGGCATGAGCACGAGCACACTGTTTGATGGAAAACCTCTTCTTCTCTGAACACGCAAAGGGCGGGCTGAAGATGCAGTTTTCGTAGACCTCGAGGTTCCAGTTCGAACCCCGTCTGCGGGCGCAGACCGACCGCGCTCCAGCGGCCCGGATCCGAGCCGCCATGCGTGTACTCGAAGTGGCCGGGGTTGGCGCGCGTGACGATCGGCGTGCCGGCCGCGAGGACGTGGGTGCGCGGTCCCACGCGCAACGAGCCCTGGCTTCCGCTGACGTCGCCGCCGTTCGACCACGCCACGAGACCGTAGGTGTCGGTGGACGGCGCGGTGTAGTCGAAGCGCTCGCCCTGGCCCGCCGCGTTCGCGTCGGCGACGGCCACTGCCTCGTCCCGGTTGTAGAAGGCCTGGCCCGGCCAGGACTTGAACAGCGCGATGCCGACGTCGGCCCCGCCGTTCCAGCTGAAGTCGAACGCGTACGCGGTTCCGCCGGACCGCGGGAACGCGCGGGTTCTGCTCACCCGCGAGCGAGTCCGGCGTCTGCGTCGGCTCCGGTCCGGCGCGGCACGGCACTCGCGGCCGCACCGAACGACGCTTTCCTTCCACGCATCACGGATGCCCGTTCGCCGACCCCCGCTCCGGGCGGCAGGGGACATCGCAACCGGTTGAATGCGAGGCCTGTTGCACGGCCACGACGGGTGCGGTCCGGGGCGCGTCCGCGGGCTGAAATGTCGAGGATTCGACAGCGATCTCCGCGTGCGCGCAGTTCTTGCGCGGGCGCCCGAGCGCGCCAGGACCCGACTCCCTCGACACCAGACGCCGGCTGGGCGTGCTCCCCTGGCGGCCTGGGCGTCACCGGACCCGCTTGCGCTCGAGGCTCGCCCGCGCCTCGTTCGAGGAGGCGGGCCGCTGGGGACGACGTCCACGGCTGGAACGGACGGGGGCGGAACGTCTGTTGCAGATCGGGCTGGGTGTGTCGGCGTCTGGGCGTGGATCTCCGTCTGTTCCGGTGGATCCCGACTGTTCCCCGTTCGACGTGACGGATCACCAGGAGGGCGCACATCAGAAAGCTCGTGAGACTCATGATGTTTCTCTCGGCGGTTGGCGTGGTGAGCTGGCGTCTCGACGCCGTCGGCAAGTTCAAGGACGCCTGGCACGATCACTTCAGGTCCGGCATCGAGGTGATCACGGGGCAGACCGCGGTCGATCTCGGACAGCGCGCCAAGAAGGAGATCGTGCAGAACAACCTGGCTCGAGCCCTCGACCAGTACGAGTCCTTGCGCGGCAAGGGCCCGGACGATCTGGAGGAGCTGGTCCGGGAGGGCCTTCTTCAGAAGGCCGATCTCGTCGACGAGTGGGGCCGCTCACTGCAGGTCGAAGCCAACCGCAGGGGGATCGTCATTCGCAGTGCCGGCCCGGACGGCCGACTGCACACCAAGGACGACTGGGTGTTGGGCGGCTGAGGCGCGGCAGAGGCTCGGCGCCTGGAACACTCCGGCGAGGATTCTCACCGGGGGCCGCCTGCCGTATGATGCGGCACGACCACGGCGGGCGCGTGCAGTGGTTCTCGAGGGCTCACCAGAAGCTCGCTGATGTCTTTTCGTTGTCCGCGTGGCACGCTCCTTCCAGGCATGCTCCCGGGCCTGAGGGGCTGCGCCCCCGGCGCCTCCCGCCGGCCACCGGAACTCGAGGAGTGACGATGATCGACTTCAGTTTGACCGAGGAGCAGCGACAGCTGCGCGACCTGGCGCACGACTTCGCCGCCAACGAGATCCGTCCCGTCGCCGCCGAGTTCGACGAGCGCGAAGAGTTCGCCTGGGAGGTCGCCAAGAAGGGCGCCGCGCTCGGCCTCTCCGGCGTCGCCCTCGGCGGCCACGGGGCTGAGGA
>JBHHXQ010000178.1:0-7348 GCA_046757105.1 Candidatus Krumholzibacteriia bacterium | reverse complement strand
GGCCCGCCGCCTGCACGAGGCGCTTCCGGCCCCCGTCGCGCGGCGGCGCGCCCCACCCCCCGCCGCCGCGCTCGAAGCACAGCGTGCCGTGCCGCACGGCGTGCCGGAACAGGTCGCGCGTGAGCGCCACGTCCTGCCTGCAGTACTCCTCCACCCGGTCGAGCCTGCCGTCGCGCACCCAGGCGAGCGACTGCAGGCCGTCCGCCGACTTGGCGGTCCCGAGCGTCGAACGGGCGAGCGTGTCGAGGGAGGGACGGAAGCCCAGCACCTGGCGCAGGGCGAGCAGCATGTCGAACGTCGGAATGCGCTCGAGCGGCTGGTGCGTGTAGGCGGAGAGCACCGCGTAGTCGAAGCGGACGAGGTTGTAGCCGACGACGAGGTCGGCGCCGAGGAGCGTCTCGACGAGCGCGGCCACCTGCGATTCCCGGAAGGTGACGAAGCGCCCCTCGCGCTCGTCGTAGACGACGGCGAGCGCCATCCCCATGCGATCAATGTGGTGCCAGCCCCCCACCTCGCTGGCGGCGCGCTGCGTCTCGAGGTCGAAGTAGACGACGCGCGGTTCGCGCCTGCCCGCGGTCTCGGGGGCAGCCGTGCCGGCCCCCGGGTCGAGAGCCGCACCGGCGGCTGCCCGCGCCTCGAGTCCTTCGTCCTGCGGGCGTGGCGCTTCCTCGAGTCCCAGAAGCACGCGCAACGCCAGGTTCGAGCCCTCCTTGTCGAGCGGGTAGTTGCCGGAGCCGCAGCGCGGCGAGTGCACGCAGCCCGGACACCCGTCCGTGCACGCACAGTCCTCGATGCGCCGGCGCACCGCGTCCAGCACCTGCGGCAGGATCTCGTAGCTGCGCGCGGCCAGACCGATTCCACCCGGGTAGCTGTCGTAGACGAAGATGGCGCCGCGCTGCACCTGCGGGTGCTCGCTGAACGTGATGCCGCCGAGGTCGGCCGCGTCGCAGAGCGTGAAGAGCGGCGACAGCGCGATGAAGGCGTGCTCGATGCCGTGCAGGCTGCCCATGCGGTGGCGTTCGCGCGCCTCGAGGGCGCGCAGGATGCCGGGATCCACCTCGATCCACAGCCCCTCCGTCTCGTAGATCGTCGGCGGCAGATCGAGCTCGAAGGTGCCCAGGAGCTTCTGGTCGAGCGTGGCGCGCTTCTCGTAGCCGGTGATGCGCTGCGTGATGCGCAACCGCCCGTAGTGCGCCGTCGTCGTCCCGAGCGGCCGCGAGTCGAGGTCGGCGAGGATCTCGGTCTGCTTGGCGCTGCGTGCCACGGTGAAGCAGCTGCCGTCGGCGGGCGAGACGATCACGCGCTGGCGTTCGAGGTCGAGCTTGCCGACGAACAGGTGCTGGCCCCGGTGCAGGTACACGGCACCCTCGTGGCACTCGGCGAAGACGCGCGAGCCACCGATCGTGCCCAGGACCCGGCGCTGGTCGTCGTGCGGGTGGATCGTGAACGTGTCGCCGATCTGCCGGATGTTCACCTGCCGGTGCGGCCGCGACACGAGCGGCACCCAGGCGTCACCCGAGGCGCTTTGCAGGAGAAGCCCGCGCGCCTGCAGGTCCTGCCGCGTGGCGCGCCAGTCGAGGTCGGCGTACACTGGCTCCTCGCTGCCGAGCGGCATCTCGGCGCCGGCACAGAGGAAGTGCGCCGAGCGGATGGTGGCGTTCGTGGCGTCGACGACGGCGGCCTCGGGCGCGGCCCGGAAGAAGGCATCCGGCTCGCCGACGTAGTACTGGTCGAGCGCGTCGTGCCCGGCGACCAGGAACAGGCCGGCGGCGTCGGTGCCGCGCCCGGCGCGGCCGCCGCGTTGCCAGGTGGACATGATGCTCCCCGGGTAGCCCACCAGGATGGCGGCGTCGAGACCGCCCACGTCGATGCCCATCTCGAGCGCGCTCGTCGCCACGACGCCCTGCAGCTGGCCACCGAAGAGCGCCGATTCGATCTCGCGGCGCTCCTCGGCGAGGTATCCGGAGCGGTACGCGCTGACCCGGCCGCGCAGCTCTGGCTGGCGCCCGATGGCCCACGTGTAGAGGAGCTCGGTGGCGCGGCGCGACTTGCAGAAGGCGATCGTCTTGACGCCGGCCAGGACGCAGCGCGAGAACAGCGTCGTCGCGAAGCCGAGCGCGCTGTCCGGTGGATCGAGGAGCAGCACGTGTCGCGGACCCGCCGGAGCGCCGCTGTCGTGCACGGTCTCGAACGGCAGCGCAAAGAGCTGCTCGGCCAGCTGCTCGGGGTTGTGGATCGTCGCCGATGCCGCGATCACCTGCGGGCGGGCGCCGTAGCGTTCGGCGATGCGCCGCAGGCGGCGCAGCACCTGCAGGACGTGCGAGCCGAAGACGCCCCGGTAGGTGTGCAGCTCGTCGAGGACGATGTAGCGGAGCTCCGAGAAGAAGCGCGCCCAGCGATCGTGTCCCGGCAGGATCGAGGCGTGCAGCATGTCCGGGTTGCTGAGCAGGATGTGCGGCGGGTCCGCTCGCAGCTTGCGGCGCCCCGACTCCTTGGTGTCGCCGTCGAGGATGGCGGCCCGGAAGGACTCGTGCAGGCCGAGCGCATCCCGCAGCCGCAGGAGGTTCTTGAGCTGGTCCTGCTCGAGCGCCTTGAGCGGAAAGAGATAGAGCGCGTGCGCGGTCGTTCCGGCCTCGGCCTGGGCCAGAATGGTCTCCAGGACGGGGATGTTGAAGCACAGCGTCTTGCCGCTCGCAGTGGGCGTGGCGACGACGACGTTGCGGCCCTCGCGCGCCAGGCGCAGGGCCTCGGCCTGGTGGGTGTACAGACGTTCGACGCCGAGCCGGGCCAGCGCCCGGCGCAGGTCGCCGCGCACCGGCACCTCGGCGTGCGCGGCCGGGCGTGCCGGCTGCACCCGGGCCGCCGCCACCGCCGCGTCGAACCAGCCGTCGCGACGCAGTTCGCGGACGAATCGGTCGAGCATTGCGGCAATCTAGCAGTGCTGGGACCGGGCGGCAACACGCCGCGTCCCCACCCGGGCCCTGGACGCGCGGCGGGATCCGGCGTGGAATGAAGGCCCGACTCTCCGGTACAAGTGGTGGTGACCCTGCCGGGTGGTGCAGCACTGGTCCAAGCCGCGCCCGGCCAGCCTTGGAGGACAAACACATGCGTCGCGCTGGAAGCATCTCGTCGGAGCTGGTCATGCTCGCCGGAGCGCTGGCACTCTGCGCAGCCGCGCCAGCTGCGGCACAGGACCTCTCGAGCTCGTCCGCGGAGCGCCAGGACGTGGGCCTGACCATCTACAACACCGACCTAAGCCTGGTGCGGGAGCAGCGGAGAATCCCGGTGCAGAGCGGCATCTTTCGCCTGCGCTACGAGGACGTCACCTCGGGCATCGACCCGACCACCGTGCACCTGGAGCCCCGCGGCCGCGGGGAGCTGCAGATCGTCGAGCAAAACTACGAATACGACCTCATCTCGCGCGCCAAGCTGATGGAGAAGTACGTCGGGCGAGATGTCGGCTACCGCATGGAGGACGGCGCCATCGGGCGTGCGCGGCTGCTCTCGGCGCACCAGGGCTACGTGTACCAGCTGGGCACGCAGATCGTCTTCGAGCTGCCGGGCGACATCGTCCTGGACGCCATCCCCGCGGAGCTCTCGGCCCGTCCCACCCTGGTGTGGACGCTGGACGCCGACGGCACCGGGCAGCGCGACGTCGAGGTGACCTACCTCTCCAGGGGGTTCTCGTGGCGGGCGGACTACGTTCTGCTTCTGGACGAGAGCGAGACCCGGGGCGGCCTGACGGGCTGGGTGACGATCGACAACCAGAGCGGCGGCAGCTTCGAGAACGCGCAGCTCAAGCTCGTGGCCGGTGACGTCAGCCGCGTGCGCGAAGAAATGCGGCGCCGGGTGGCGTACGCCGCCGACGTGGCACGCATATCCAAAGCGCCGCAGTTCGAGGAGGAAGCCTTCTTCGAGTACCATCTCTACTCGCTGCAGCGCCGCACCGATCTGAAGAACAACCAACAGAAGCAGATCCTCTTCTTCGACTCCGACGGCGTGCGGGTCCGCAAGGGGTACACGTTCCGCGGCCTGCCGCACTACATGATGCGTGGCTTCGTGGCCCCGAAGGGGTCCGAGCACGTTGAAGTGACCCTCGAGTTCGACAACAGCCGCAAGAACGGCCTGGGCGCTCCGATTCCGCAGGGCATCGTGCGCGTGTACAAGCACGACCGCGACGGCGCACCGCAGTTCCTCGGCGAGAACCGCGTTCGGCACACACCCAAGGACGAGACGCTCGAGTTCGCGGTCGGACGCGCCTTCGACGTCGTGGGCGAGCACGTCCAGACCGACTACAAACGTCTCGGCGACCGCGTCTTCGAGGTGGCCTTCGAGGTGAAGCTGCGCAACCACAAGGAGGAAGGCATCGACGTGAAGGTTCTCGAGACCTTCAACGGCGACTGGACGATCGTCCAGAGCACGCTCGAGCACGAGAAGAAGGACGCTCGGACCGCGCAGTTCCTGGTGCACGTCGAGCCCGACGAGGAAGTGATCCTGAACTACCGCGCGCGCATCCAGACCTGACCGGCCACTCCGGCCATGTGCGGTCGATGCGCGCGGCGGCATCGTGGAGGCGAAAGCACGACCGGCCGAGACGATCTCGGCCTGTCGTGGTGGGAGCAGGATGCTCCAAAGAAGTGCTGTCTACAGATCCGCAGGCTTCAGCGTCTTGCGCTTGTTGGCCAGCGCGCGCGTCTCGGCCTCGGAGATGAGCGCACGAACCTTCTTGTCGAGAGCACCGTAGAAGTCGCTCGAGACGTTGCATTTCTTCGTGGCGCCCTTCGTGCGGCTCTTCGAGATGATCAGCTCAGCCGGGCCCTTGGTCTTCTTACCGCGCCTTGCTGCCATGGAGCACGTACCTCCTCAACGGGTGGATGGTTGGCGTGAGTGTGCGAACGGCCGGTACTGTAGGGACGCAGGCCGCGCTTGTCAAAACAAAAAGTGAGGAATTCGGCCTCCACAGGCCGTCCTGAGGCCGATTTCCGTCAGGGAGCCGGACGCGCTCCGGCGGCCGGCCGAAGCGCTGCCCGAGGTGGTGCGCGTGCGGGGAACGGATGTCTGGCCCGGCTGGGGTGCCCGGGCGTCCGATGTCCTCATTCCTCGAGACGGGTCACGAGAACACCTTTGAAACTCTCGACTCGTCGCAGGTAGGTGAGGAGCGGAACGCGGACGATCCGGTTGCCGGCGTACTCTCCAGGCAGGTCCCTCTGCGCTGCGTGGATCGCGTACACGGTGTCCTGGCCGCGCCGGGCGATGCCCTGGTGACCGACCACAAGTCCGTATTCCTCACGCATCTTGCGGCCGCGCTTGCTGTTCTCGTCGAGGACGAAAAAGAGCAGATCTCCATCCTCGAGCCGGTCCAGACGCAGGGCCTCCGTGGGGATGTAGCGGAACGAGCGGGCAGGGTAGCGGCTCGTGCCCGCGCTGTCGACCCGTGCCTCGCCCACCTCCAGCGTGACGTCGCGCCCCCACAGACCCGAGCGCACGATGTCGAGGCTGTAGTCGAGGTGGGACGGATCATCGTAGTCGACGGCTCCGGAAGGCGTCACCGCACTCGCCGGGCGGGCGCCGGCGAAGCGCGTCTCGAGCGCCAGCGTCACCGCCTCCTGGGGCGTCCTGGAGCGGGCGAGCTCGCTGCAGCGGTACGAGAAGAGAACGCAGTCCGGCTTGAAGTCCTGGACGAGAAGGCTGTCGGCCACGTAGCCGCCGGGCCCGAGCCCGAAGAGATAGACGGCGTCACCTCGCTCGAGAAAGAGTTCCGCCCAGCGCGCCACGCGCGCACCGATCGGCAGGTCGCGCCATGCCGAGAGGCGATCGGCAAGGAGGGTCTCGGGAAGGCTCACCACCGCATCCAGATTCCGCGCCAGCAGTCTGTCGAGCGTCGCAGCCTCGAGCCGTGCGGAGAGGGATCGAGACGACGCCTCCGCGGACGTCGTCGCTTGCTGCGTGGACTGGATCGACGATGTGGACACCTGGATCACGACCGCGGCAGTTTGCAGCCATGACGCGGGCGAAGGCGCGACGCGCCATGGACGCGCGCGGAGATCTCGGCGACGCATTCTCATGAGCGCCCTCCAGGCGGCTCTGACGTTGCAGGCCAAACTCCACCTTGCCCGTTCCCGGCCCCCGGAAATACTGTAGAGGAGGGCAGCTGGCAATGGGAAGGACGCGAGCCGGCAACGCCGGAGACGAAAGGCAGGAGATGGGCGTTCGCATTCGCAGATCGAGTGGCCGACCGGTGGTGCTCGGAGGGGAGAACACGGTTCCGGAGGGCTTCGAGACCGCGGCTGCCTCGCGCCCGAACCGCTCGGCCGCCGGCGGCAGACGGGCCGGATCGGGGAAGCGTTCGGGTGCCGGCAAGAAGGCCGGTTCCGGGCGCGGTGGCGGCCGGTCCGCGAAGCCGGCAAAGCCGCGTTTGCCGGGCTCGTCGAGGAAGAGACCCTCCACGAAGGCGGCTGCATCCGGCAGACCGTCGAGCGGCGGGTCTGCGGCGAAGAAGGCGAAGAGCGCCGCGAAGAAGTCCGCGGGCGCCGAAGGCGGCAGCAAGCCGGCCGGGCGGCGGAAGGCCGCGCCGAGTCGAACGGCGCGGCGCCGCGGCGCGTCGAAGAAGCCGCGCGCCGACTCCACGCGCCCGGCGACGCAGCCGTCGCTCGGCTTCGACACCGCGACGCCGGAAGCCGCGCCCGCAGCCAACGGCAGGTCGAGCTCCGCCGGCGCGGTGCCGCCCCCGCAGAGAGGACGCAAGGGTACGACCACGCGACGTCGCGTCACGGCGGAGACGCTCGCGACCAAGCAGCGCGAGATCTCGGTCAGCGAGTTCTTCACCAAGAACCGGCACCTGCTCGGTTTCGACAGCCCGGCACGGGCGCTGCTCACCACCGTGAAGGAGGGCGTCGACAACAGCCTCGACGCGGCCGAAGAGGCCGGCATTCTGCCGGCACTGCGCATCGAGCTCGTCGAGGTCGGCGACGATCGCTACCGCGTCATCGTCGAGGACAACGGCCCCGGCATCGTCAAGTCGCAGGTGCCGAAGGTCTTCGGCAAGCTGCTCTACGGCTCGAAGTTCCATCGCCTGCGCCAGTCGCGAGGCCAGCAGGGAATCGGCATCTCGGCGGCCGGCATGTACGGGCAGCTCACCACCGGCAAGCCGGTCGTCATCACCTCCAAGACCGGCAAGGGCCACGCCGCGCACCACTTCGAGATCGTCATCGACACCTCGCGCAACAAGCCTGTGATCGTCGAGGACCGGACCGTGGAGTGGGAGCACGATCACGGCACGCGAATCGAGATCGAGCTGGAGGGCACGTACAAAGGCGGGCGGCGCTCGGTCGACGAGTACCTGGATCAG
>JBHHXQ010000177.1:0-7362 GCA_046757105.1 Candidatus Krumholzibacteriia bacterium | reverse complement strand
TCTTGGCTGCATTCGTGGCGATGCGCCGGTTCGCTCAGTACATCTCTCCGCAAGTTCGGTGACGTACTTCTCCCGGCACCCTTCAGGCCGCCCGGCGCTGGCTCTCATCCTAGCTGACAGCTCCGTCATCAACCTGTCTGGATCGCGGCGCGTGAACTTCCACTGCAACGGGGCCGCGCGACCTCCCCAGGCGCCTCGCGATGCAGCTTCGGGGGCATCACCTGACGCACCAGGCGGCGGAGGATCTCGGTCCCGGTCCGCTGCTCACGGTGGCTCGGGAAACGGCTCAGTCTCGGTACAGTTGTTTGACCGCGCTCCACGTGGCTGGCGCCACGTTCACGGTTCCCAGATCGGTCGCGAGCCAAAGCAGTCCGCCGGACACGAAGGCAATGCGGCTGCCGTCCGGCGACCACGCCGGCTCTTCGTCTCGTGATGGCGACGCGGTCACCTGCGACAGCCCTCGGGTCTCGACGTTCACTACCCAGAGATCCCAGTTCCCGGCTCGGTTGGATGCGAAGACGAGGAATCGGCCATCGGGTGACCAGGCCGGTTCCGCATCCTCGGCGTCGTCGTCGGTGAGCTGCCGCGGCTCGCCGCCACTGGCGAGCACAATCCAGAGATCCAGATGTCCGGCGCGATTCGAGCTGAACGCAATACGTTCACCGTCGGGTGACCAGGCCGGGCTCCTGTCTGCCGAGGACCCTCGGGTGAGCTGGGTTGCCGAACCTCCCGCTGTCGGTACGATCCAGAGGTGGTAGGCACCGTCGCGGTTCGATGCGAAGGCGATCCGCGTACCACCGGGTGACCAGGCGGGCTCGCGATCGATGTGAGCGCCATCGGTGAGCCATCTCGAACCGACACCGGACCGCCATACGCCGATCTTCCCGCTGACCGCACTCCCTGTACTGTCCCTCCCCAGGCTGGCGAAGGCAAACGTCCCGTCCAGCGCGACCGCCGGATCCGCATTCCCGGGCACGGAATAGAGCGGAACGGCTCCCCCAAGGCTCAGTTCGTAGAGCATTTCGTAGTAGTACCAGTGCGGAGGCCCTTGGATCTGCGAGCGGACGAAGACGAGCTCCAAGCTGCCGGGCATCCAGGCCGGGCTGTAGTCGGAGTTGTAGGTGGGCCCGGAACGAGTCAATTGAACGAGTTGGACACCGTGGGCGCTCGTTCCAGCGAGCCCGATGGAGCAGGCGAGCAGCCTGGCGAGGCACGAGGGAGGAGATACGGCCCAAGTACTCATGGCCCTCCTTCGCGGAGGAAGACGGGTCACCAGCGCTTCCCCGCTGCGGGGCATCGGCTCCGGCGAATACGTCACCGAACTCATGGAACGAAGTTCTAAGGCGCCTTGAACGCCAGCGCCTCCTCCTGCGACCAGACGCCCGGAATCCTGGTGCCGCACTTGCGGCACTTGCCGTCCTCGATCTTGTTCGACGCGACCTGGAAACCGATGCGCCGGATCAGGTCCTGCCCACAGCTGTGGCAATGCGTGTTTTCGCCGGGGTGCATCGGCACGTTGCCGGCGTAGACGTAGTGCACGCCTGCGTCGAGCGCGATCTGGCGGCAGCTTTCGAGCGTCGAGATCGGCGTGCGAGGCAGGTTGGTGACCCGGTACGTCGGGTGAAAGCGCGTGAAGTGGATCGGCACGTCCGGCCCGAGGTGCTCGAGCACCCAATGGCTCATCTGCTTGATCTCGTCCGGTGAATCGTTGAGCGTTGGAATGACGAGAACCACCAGCTCGAACCAGATGCCGATGTCCTTGAGCGTCTCCAACGTCTCCAGCACGGGTTTGAGGTGTCCCGCGCAAACCTCGTCGTAGAACTTCTCGGTGAACGCCTTGAAATCGATCTTGACGGCGGTCAGGTGCCGGCAGAGCTCACGCAGCGGCTTCTCTTGAATGTAGCCGTTGGAGATCATCACGCTGCCAACGCCCTGCTCTCGTGCCAGGGCGGCGGCATCGCGCATGTACTCGTAGAAGATGACCGGCTCGGAGTAGGTGTACGCAATCGTGGGACAGCCCCTCGACCTGCAGGCTGCCACCAGCTGGTCGGGCGTGACGCTGACGCTTTCCACCTGCTCCGGACGAAACTGGCTGATCTGCCAGTTCTGGCAGAACCTGCACTCGATGTTGCAACCCGCCGTTGCGATGGAGAACGCGGTCGTGCCCGGAAGGTAGTGAAACAGCGGTTTCTTCTCGATCGGGTCGACGTTGGCCGAGCACAGGGACCCGTACACGAGCGTCTGGTACTGGCCGTCCTGGTTTTCGCGGACGCCGCAGTAGCCTCGTTCCACGTCGGCCACCTCGCACTCCCGCGGGCAGAGAACGCACTTGACCTTGTTCTCGGCGAGCTTCTCCCAGAACATGGCCTCGTGACGCGCGACGCCTTCGAGCCTCGGCCCGGCCAGGGCGCCGCTGCCGGCAATGTCCTGGGCCAGCACAAGCGAGTCTCTTCCGAGTGCGCAGGCAGCCCCACATGCGATCCCCCAGCGCAGGAACTCGCGGCGTGACACCCGCAGGAACTCGTTTTCGAGGTTGTCCATCTCACATCTCGATGCGTTCGATCTCGTCCAGGTTGGCCTGGCCCAACCCGCGAGCAGCGGCGGTCGTGATGTACCTGGGCGGTCGCTTTTCCTCCGCCAGCGACGCCAGCCCCTTCTGCTTGCGGTGCGCCTCGAGCAAATCGGCCGCGACGGCGTCGGCCGCGACGAAGTCGGTACTGACAATCAGTCCTCCGAACGGCCAGGCGAAGCCCGGATGCTCGGCCGGTCCGGCGTTGTACTGGGCGCGCGTCGCGTCGCACACGGTCAGCCTCCATTTCGGAGCGATGTAGCGGTGCGACACGACATCCACGACGTACGGGTCACAGTTGTCGTCGTGATACTTGTTGGGGTTGTGGATCGCCCCGTAGAAGTTCTTCATGCCCAGGCTGGCGCCGGCCAGGTTGTGGTCCTTGAGCACGGGGACGCAGATCAGCACGTCCACCTGCTCGGCGACGATGCGCGAGAAGCACGACCCGATTCGGCCACTGCTCTCGACCTGGCGCTGGTAGCCGCCGCCGATCCGCTCGGCGTCCGTGCCCCGACACTGCACCCCGCGCCTCGACCTGTTGAGCTTGAAGCCCGCTTTGGCCAGCTCCACATCGAACCGGTCCCAGATGATGACCTTCTCGGGTGGCACCCCCGCCTGCAGCAGGCCGCCGACGATCGCGTCGACGACCGCCGGTTGCGTCGAAAGCCCCAGTGTGTTGACCTTGATGCCGATCCGCTGGTTCGGTTTGAACAAGCGGCGCCAGGCGGAGGGCGCGTCTTCGACGTTCGTGAGCCTCTGCATCGACGCATCGAGCAGTTTCTGCAGCAGGTCGCGCTGCTCGGCCACCCTGCCACGCGTCAGCTTCTCGTCGCGCGCGATCACGACGCGCGAGCTCGGGGCTCTTGGATCTCCGGCGCTGGCCAACAGCTCCCTGATGGGCAAGGCGGTGCCTGCCGCCAGGATCCCCAGTCGCGCCATGAACTGGCGTCGCGTGCTTTGGTGCGACATGAGGGTGGCTCCGCGTTCCAGGTCCGGCAGGGGTCGGCTCTACGTCTCCGGCTCGCCGAAGACTTCCGCCTCGAACGAGTATAGTTCCGCCTCGGGGCGTCTCCAAGCATCGGACGGCAGGCCGGCCTTGTGGCACGTCTGCGCCAGGAACTCCTCGCGCGTCCAGCCACGCTCGTAGGCGACCTGCGGCAACAACACGCCCCTCCGCGCGCCGAGGGCGATCAGCAGCCCGTGCCGGCCGACGACGATCTCGTTCGCGCCCGCGACCCGCCGCATCGGCGTCAAGTAGCTGATCTCGATGTGGAGCTCGTCCAGCTCCTCGGCGCTGACCGGGTTGCGGACGAAGCGCGGGTCCTGGCACGCGGAGACCGCGTTCTGGACCACCGACTCGTAGAGCGGTCCGCCGGCGACCATGTTGCCGATGCAGCCGCGCAACTGGCCGCGGTTCTCCAGCGTCACGAAGCAGCCCCCATCGGTGCGCAATGCCTCGGGGAGCCGTTCGGCATCCACCGTCGGAGCTGGCCGCCCGTTCAGGAACGCCGTGACGGCCTGCCGGGCGATCCGCAGGAGCTCCGCACGCTCCTGCTCGCCGAGCGTTCCGGGTCGCCGCGCGAACACGAAGGACTGGTACGTGACGCTGTTGGTCCAATCGCCGGTCACCCGCCCGGACGTGTCGTAGGCCGCTCGCACACCGTGTGCCCCGCCTCGCATCGAGAGGATGCG
This sequence comes from Candidatus Krumholzibacteriia bacterium, assembly GCA_046757105.1. GTDB lineage: Bacteria > Krumholzibacteriota > Krumholzibacteriia > JBHHXQ01. The sequence goes on along the minus strand of JBHHXQ010000177.1, from coordinate 3,101 downwards.
CAGCAGGAACCTGATTGGACCACGGCCGCAGATCGTGTCCTGTGTTTCTTCCAGATGGGCGACGAAGCCGTCGTAATCGCAACGGGCGATCGGTGCCGCGGCCTGCTCGGCGAGATCGCGGATCCGGTCCGGCACGTCGTCCTCGAAAGGGCGATAGCCGTAGTTGCGGCCGAAGTGCGTGAAGTCGCTGCTGGCGACCAGCAGCGTGTGTTCGTCGAGCAGGGGCACGATCGCTTGGGCAGCCAGGGCACACTCCTGGTCCGTCATCCGCCCGACCAGCAGCGGCACCAGAGAGAAACCCTCGAGGACCCGCTGCAAGAACGGCAGCTGCAGTTCCAGCGAATGCTCCCCGCGATCCATCCCGGGGTTCGAGCTGAACAGGGGGTTGCCCAGGAGCCGATCGCAGGCCTTGCGATCGACCGGCACTTCGCCCAGCGGCGTGGCGTAGGCCGTCAGATCCCGCGGCACGTTCAGCCCGCTGTACAGGCCAGCATTGCGATGGCTGAATGCCAGCACGATGACACGATCGTACGCGTGGCCTCGCAAGCACGCATACGCGGCCGCGGCCGCCGGCGCGCTGTACCGGTACCCGGCGTGCGGGCAGATCAGCGCCATCGGCCCGCCGGGAACCTCCGCTGGCGAGGCGCGGGCGAGCAGGTCGTCCACCTGCTTCGCCAGCGCCGCCGGTTGGCCCGGGTACCAGGTCCCCGCGCAGTGGGGCGGGCGCACGTTCGCCTCATGCTCGGCGGCGACCACCGGGTCGAGCAAGGCCAGCCCGATGGCGCCTGCCGTGACCACCAGTCGCATGTGTCGTCGCTTGCTCATGATTCATGACTCCGCCTGCCGCGAATCCTACCACGACCAGAACGTCCGCTTGCCGCACTCTGCCGCGCCAGCTCCTTGCGGCCCGATCCCGCGGCAGGTCACCTCGTGACCGTTTCCCTCGGCGAACGTCTGGATGCTGAAGCTCACGCTGCCGCCTTCGAGCGCCGGCCACGCAGCCGGGTCGCCACCCCGACGGCCAGCAGGACGGCGAGGGTCGTGGCGGCCAGGATCGAGACCGCCAGAACAGCGGGGTGCAAGCCACCAGGCGGTTCGTCCACCCTACCCATGATCACGAATGCAGCCCATTCGCGGGGAGCGTGACCCGCCGCCATGCTTGCGAGCTGCGCCTCGCGCAGCGCCGCGTCCGACCGGAGGCCTTCTTCGAGGTGACCGCGGTAGAACGCGTCCATGATGTCGACCGTGGGTCGATCGCCGACTTCCCAGAGGGAGACGAGCAGAGAACGGGCTCCGGCATACAGGAAGGATCGCGTCAGCCCCATCACACCTTCGCCGTCCGCGAGCCGCCCGAGGCCGGTGTTGCACGCGGAGAGCACGACGAGATCGGCCGCGAGGTGGAGCTTCAGGATCTCGTGCACCTGAAGCACGCCGTCCTCCCGGGGATCCTCGTCCTGCGCGAGCGACAGACCACTGAGGATCGGCTCCTCCTCGTTCAGGAGACCATGGGTGGCGAAGTGGACGTGCGTGGCCCGGTGGATTCCTGCCTTCACGCGCTCCTCGGTCGCCTGGGCGCTGGTGAGAAGCGTGACGTCCGAGAAGTGACGCGCGATGCGCCGTACCTCCTCCTCGGCGTAGGGAAGCGGCGCGAACCGCCAGCGCTCCGCGTCCCGCATCGCGGCGAGCAGCTCGGTGCTCCGGAAGGAAGCCGGGTTGGCGACCGCGAGGAGCCGTTGCGGCCGAAGCGGTTCGGTTTCCGGAATGGCCGGGTCCAGGACGCTCGCCGAGGGTGCGTAGGCGATGGCGTGTCGTTGGATCAGAAAGCTCGTCGCATCATGGAGCACTCCGAAGGGCAGGTAGAAGAGGGGACCGTCCGGGACGATGAGGAGCCTCGTCGCCCCGTCGAGATCGCCCACCACGGGTCCGATGAGGAACGCGTGGAGGTCCTTGGCCGCGCCGACGACCGCTCCTGCGTCGCTTGCAGCGGCCGATCCGCCCCCACCGGCCCGCAACGCCTGGCGCAGCGCGCCCACGCGCGCCGCGATCTCGGCGACGGACACCGGGATCCGAACGAGCCGAAACCGGCCGCTCCCGACGACGAAGAGGTAGCTCTCGTCCTGGCCCGTCAGGTACTCGAGGAGGACCTGGTCGCGTCCGAGAACACGCTGCCGTACTGCCGCGAGCCCGAGCGGCTCCCGGCCGCCCCCGTGGGCCCCGTACGCCGGGCTCCGCGCCGCGATCTCCTCCAAGGTCGTGCCGTACTCTCTTCCCACCCGCTGCAGAAGCGCTTCGAGCGAGTCGATCCGTGAAGCATCCCACGTCTCCGCGGAGACCGCTTTCGAGATCTGCACCTGGACGGCGCTCAATCGAGACACGAGCCTCTGCTCCCTTTTAAGGAGCGCCGGATCGAGCCCCGCACCTGGCGGAACGCGCGTCCCGGAAAGAGCGTCGAGGAGCGCACGGGCACGAGACCTCTCGGCCACTCGGAAGGCCTCCTCGTGCGCGGCAGGATCCTCGACCCCAAGCTCGTAGAGCGTGGCGACGCGCTCCACGTAGACGCGCTTCCTTTTCGCCAGGATCCCGACACGGATTTCGTCACCTCTCTGGAGTCCCCTCACCGACTCCACCACTTCGATCGCGTCGGTGAGGAACGAGTCGGCCTCGGCGACTCTGCCGCGCGCCCGGGAGTGGCGCGCCCTGTCCACCAGGGCCTCCTCGAGAAGGGATTGCGACCGGAAGGCGCGCCCGCGCTGGATGGCACGATCGAACAGGGCGAGCGCCCGTTCATCCTGCCCGCGCACGGCGCACGCACGGCCGAGCGTCCGCTCGGCGGTGCCGAGGAGGATCGGATTCCCGAGCGAGTCCGCCAACGAGACCGCTCGAGCCAGGAGCGGCTCGGCTCGTTCCGGCTCGCCCAGCACGGTGCGCACTCGTCCGAGGTCGCAGAGCACCGTCACGATCGTCAAGCGGTTCGCGGATCCCTGCAGAACCCGCAAGGCTTTCTCGAGCGCTCGCGCCGCATCGTCCAGATGCCCCGTCTCCTCATGCGCAAGAGCGATCAGCCGCAGCGTCTCGGCCTCGTACCGTGGAATCCCGAGCTT